>NZ_NTVM01000015.1:0-158893 GCF_002558005.1 Bacillus sp. AFS012607 | reverse complement strand
CCCGGTCGGGACCGCCATTTATGTTGGCTCGGTAGCTCAGTCGGTAGAGCAGAGGACTGAAAATCCTCGTGTCGGCGGTTCGATTCCGTCCCGAGCCACCATTTTTTTTTATGCCGGCTTAGCTCAATTGGTAGAGCAACTGACTTGTAATCAGTAGGTTGGGGGTTCAAGTCCTCTAGCCGGCATCATTTAGGGGCATAGTTTAAAGGTAGAACTGAGGTCTCCAAAACCTCCAGTGTGGGTTCGATTCCTACTGCCCCTGTAAGTATATGGGCCTATAGCTCAGCTGGTTAGAGCGCACGCCTGATAAGCGTGAGGTCGATGGTTCGAGTCCATTTAGGCCCACCATATATTATTCCGCAGTAGCTCAGTGGTAGAGCTATCGGCTGTTAACCGATCGGTCGTAGGTTCGAGTCCTACCTGCGGAGCCATGGCCCGTTGGTCAAGTGGTTAAGACACCGCCCTTTCACGGCGGTAACACGGGTTCGAATCCCGTACGGGTCATACAAAAAAGAGTCAGCATTATGCTGGCTCTTTTTTATTTTGTTAATCCTTTTTATAATGTTACTTTCCAGAAATAAATAAAGGAATTTTGGAAAAGCTATGGTATGTATAAAAAGGAGGAAATAAATAATGACACAAGTTAGAGACTTAATGAGTACCCATATTGTACATTGTACACCACTAGACAATGTATATGAGGCAGCTGTAAAAATGAAGGAAGAATCGGTTGGATTAATTCCTGTTGTTGAAAATGAGCAAGTTGTTGGGCTTGTTACTGATCGAGATTTAGTTGTTCGAGGGATTGCTGAAAAACATCCTGGATCTAATAAAATTACAAATGTAATGACAACAAATATTATCTCAGTTTCTCCAAATGATTCTATTGAAAAGGCTACAGAGCTAATGGCACAGTATCAAATTAGACGGTTACCAGTAGTTGATAGTGGTCAGCTTATTGGCATGTTAGCACTAGGAGATTTAGCTATAAGGGAATCGGCAGATGATCAAGCTGGATTTGCCTTGAGCGAAATCTCAGAGCATACAGAATAAATTGAAACTTTAATTAACCGAGATTTTAATGGTCACTCATAAAGAGCTAAATTATATATAAAGTTCAGATGCATTATTCTAGTATATATGGATTAAACTAATATATTAGCGTGATGTATCTGAGGCATTATATAATAAGTATATGGTGAATAATTTCGACAGTTTTTTAAAATTTGTTATTCTTAATTTTTAATAAGAGAAAAGATGATATACTGATAGATATAAGTATTATGAGAGATTTTGAATATAACAATATTAATTTTTAATGGTTCGATATTAAATTAATATTTCCTACATAGATGAAAAGGGAAGGGGAATTATATGAAGGCTGTACAGGGCGATCCAAATTGGAATTTGGTTACAGATACATATATAGAACCAAATAATTTCGCTGAATTATTTTCTTTGCTTGTACCTTGTCACCCAAAAGGTGAGGGGAAAGAACGAACTATATTAGTATGGAAAGAGAAAGAATTTTATAAAGAAGAAAATTTAGCGGCATTTATCGTATATGGCATGAATAAAGTAAAGAATTTACCGCAGTTTCATAAAGATGAAATTCCAACTTTAGTGCGTATTCTTCGCTTATGCCAAGAGATTGGTTGGTATGAAGAGGCAAATGCTTTTATGATAGCGCAAGGATTAGCTGAGTTTGTTCATACTTCATTGGAATATGAAACATGGGATCTTTTGACGCAATCAGTTGCTTTAAACTATTTAATTATTAAATATCGTATAGGTGAACTGACAGATAGGGATATTGAAATTTGGGATAGAGTTAAATTTAATGAGAAATGTATAACCGATTGTAAACATTTATTATCTCATAAAGAAGTATTGGAGTTTACATTCTTTTATATGTGCAAGAGAGCGAAATCATTATCAAAAGAGCAATTAAATAGTGATATGATGAGTTTAGCAATGTATTGTAATACTTTCGTATATGATTTATATACACATGATTTATTACGTAAATATCGTAAGTGTACAGATTTCCTATCATATTATGGACCTAGTCAGGCAGTTTTAGCATGTCAAAGAGCTGTATTATCTCAAATTTCCGATCGCTTAGACCCGTTAAAGACAACTCATGTAGATGATTATTTATATGTGATGAAAGAAATGATGGAGCATATGACGCTAGGAGTAATGGATCGATACGGTCATTTTATTGGAAAGCTACTATCTTATGTGCCATTTTTCGAAATGATACAAGTTCCACAGCATGCATATTATTGTGAAGAATTACTGTATATTTGTAAGGGCATTGAATATAAAGAAGAAACACTACGCAATTATATATTTATACAATTACATGATTGTTTACCATCATTCTTTAGGCTATTTCTTAAAAATAAGCGTTACGCAACGATTCATGATATTCTTTTCTATTGGTGCGATGACGAACAACGAATGAGCTTAGAGAAAAAATATAATCTGAGCTTTATTTATGAAAAATATGCTTGTGGATAAACAATATTTTCGATATGAAAAATTAATATAAATTAAAAAGGATCTCCAGTTTATGTGAGATCCTTTTTTGTTAGTAAAACAAGGAGAAAGTGATTAAGACAAGAAACAACATTCCATATAGGAGAAGTTGTGCAGTATAACTTCCTTGTATACCAAAAAAAGTATTGGCTTTCTTATACAAATTCAATATGTATTTTATTGGAGTATCTTTGAAAGATTGGTACACAGTGTCTCCTCTTTCTAAGCTTCTTGTTCTTGTTTTTGGTTATAAGGGACATTAATATATCTAGCTACAAATAATAAAACAGCCATAAAGAATATTGGAAATACAGTAGATAAATAAAAGCCATTACTAATTATATTTGTTATGAGAGCACTCAAAAGAAATATAGCGTTATAAATATGGGCAATTTTTTGTTTTAGTTGCACTTGAAATGATTCCATCATAATTTCTAATGCAACAAAAGCAATAATAATAGATAAAAATACAATGTTTGTATTGTAAATGATTAAACAACAGATTAAACCTAAAAAGGCTACGTATTCAATTATAAGAGGTATATTGCGTGGCATACAACTTACCTAACTAAATATGGCAGTGGATTTACTGCATTTGTTTTTTCAAAATTCCATTCTCCATTATGTAATTCAAAATGAAGATGTTGCCCGTATGAATGACCTGTGTTTCCCATATGACCTACTAATTGTCCAGTTTGTACTTGATCACCAGCTTGTACAGTGCGATCCTTCATATGAGCATAAACAGTTGTATATAATTTCCCATTGATTTGATGCGCAATGAAAACAACATTGCCATAGCTAGCTGAATAATAAGATTTCACAACTTTACCTGCAGCAGCAGCTTGGATAGAGACGTTCCCTGGAGCGGCAATATCTATACCATAATGCATTTGTTCCCAGCGTATATCAAAGGTTGAGCTAATTCTTCCTTGAGCAGGGAATTTGAAAGCAGCTGGAATAGATGAAGGCTGATCTGTTTTGGCTTGTGGTTGATTTTGTACTACATAGTGTTTTGCTACATATCCGTATCCTGTGCCAAAACGAATTTTATACCAAGTTCCTGCAGTTTCTACTACTTGTACTTGTGTACCTTTTTGTAATGAACCGAGTAGAGCGCTACTTGTACTAGTGTTGCTACGTACATTCAGATTAGGTGTTGCAACAGTATATTTTGTATTATTTTGAACGGTGATTCCTTTTACTAAGGGCTGTGAACCATTAGAGATGAATGCTTTTTGTACGTAACCTGTTTGGCCATTATGTGATATTTTATACCATTCGCCTTGATCTTCTTGAACGGTAATGAACTTGCCATTTGGTAATACATCTAAAATGGAAGATTCTAAATTAGGTTCGGAGCGAACGTTCAATGCATTAGCATTGACGATGTATTGATCATTAGATCGAAGTTTGTTTTTTAGTAAAATAGCATCTTTTTGTACATAACCTACTTTATTATGAACAGATACTTTATACCAACCATTAGTTATTTCAAGGATGTTCACTTTTGTATTAAAGCGAATTGTATCAATTGATGTGCTTTTTACGCTATCTTCTGTATGTAATGCTACTTGATCGACTTTGACATACCCAGTTTTAATATTAGATAATTGTTCAGCGTTTGCTTTTTGTACATTTGTTTCACCCATAGAAGGAAGTAAAGAAGCAATCGCTACAGTAGTTGCTGTTAAAGCAGTAGCTTTCATATTCATATAATAGAGACCTCCTCTAGTTGTATAGTTGTAATTTTATTATAGTATAAAGATATAATATAGTGGGTGTATTCACATAAATGTAATATGAAATCAATATAAAAATAAATTTTTTGAGGATAATGATTCCTTATTATCCAATTAATTAGGATAATAATTTCTAAGATAGAATATAAGTATTATATAGTTTTGTTATTTTGTTGACAATTGAGAAAATTAAAACAGTTGATGATGTCTTATTACGATGTTATACTGACAGTGATAATTTCATAGTTTGCTAGGAGAGCTGGTGTTGCCAGCTGAGAGTAGGCCGTAAGCCTTTGATCCTTTTCATTACCTGATCTAGATTATGCTAGCGTAGGGAAGCAATTCGGACACTAATAATAAGTCCCCGTTTCTTTGCGTATAGAAACGGGGCTTTTTTGTTTAAAAATTTCATATTGAAACCACTAGGGGTGCTTGTTGTGCTGAGAGAGGAATAATCCTTAACCCTTACAGACCTGATCTAGGTAATACTAGCGAAGGGAAGTGGAGCAACGAATAAATTATAATTTTATTTGCTGTAACCACTTCTTATTTAGAAGTGGTTTTTTATTTAAATACACATACCGGAAGGGGATAGCGAAATGAAATTTTGCGATAGATTATTAGAAACTGTACAACCAGTTTGGGAGATGAGTCATAATCATCCGTTTGTAGTAGGTATGGGGGATGGCACGTTAGAAAAAGATAAGTTTCAGTATTACATTATTCAAGATTATTTATATTTGTTAGATTATGCAAAGCTATATGCGATTGGTGTTGTAAAAGCAACAAATCCACAAGTAATGGGGAAATTTGCTGAACAAATTGATGGCATATTAAATGGAGAAATGACAATCCATAAACAATATGCAAAAAGACTGGGAATTTCTATAGAGGAGATAGAGTCTGCAAAGCCATCTGCTAAAAATTTGGCTTATACAAATTACATGATGTCTGTATCTCAAAATGGCACACTTGCGGAATTAATAGCAGCACTTCTTCCATGTATGTGGAGCTACTGGGAAATTGGAAAGCGTTTAAATGATATTTCTGGAGCAAGAGATCATGAGTTCTTTGGTGAGTGGATTCAAGGATATAGTTCTGAAGAATACGGTAACCTTTGTATTTGGTTAATCGATTTATTAAATGAAATGGCAGTTGGAAAGTCTGAAAAAGAGCTAGATCAATTAGAGGAGATTTTCCTATATTCCAGTCGATTTGAATATTTATTCTGGGATATGTCCTATCGTAAGGAGATGTGGGGATTTGAGGAGCAAGAACATACTACAGTTTCATAATGTTTCTTTTCATTATGATGAGAAACCAATCATCAATGAATTAAATGCTTCTATACAAGATAGAGAGTTTGTAAGTATTATCGGACCGAGTGGATGCGGGAAAAGTACTCTATTTCGCCTTATTACAGGTTTAGAAGAAGTAAGTACTGGGCAGATAGAGCTGACAGAAACGAAGAGCCATCCTGTAGGGTATATGCCCCAAAAAGATATGCTCCTGCCGTGGCGAACGATTATTGAGAATGCTGCTCTGCCGCTAGAGTGTCAAGGTGTACAGAAGAAAGAAGCACAAATAAAGGCCAAGGAACTGCTACATAAATTTGGCTTACAAGGGTATGAGACAAAATATCCGAAAGATTTATCTGGTGGTATGAGACAACGCGTATCTTTTATTCGGACTTTATTAACAGGTGGGGAGGTATTGTTGTTAGATGAACCGTTTAGCGCGTTGGACGCTTTAACGAAGGCATCTTTGCAAGAATGGCTGTTTGAACAATGGAAAGAGTGGGAAAAAACAATTTTATTTATCACTCATGATGTGGAAGAAGCGTTGTTTCTTTCTAATCGAATTTTAGTAGTAGAGCAGCAACCGATAACTACTTTAACCGAGAGGGTTGTACCGCTTGATTGTAATCGAACAAGAAAAGATTTATATAAACCTGAAGTGTTAGCGCTTAAAGATGAGCTTCTTAGTATGTTACAAAGGCAGGTACTCGTATGATGAACCGGTTGAAGGAGCTATTACCTGCCCTTACACTTTCTAGTATTTTACTTGCCTTTTGGGAAGTAGGCGCAAGGATCGTAGATGAAATGTACATTTTACCGTCACCGTCTGCGATTGTAATGAAGATATGGAAACTAAAAGATATATTATTTACGGTTCATTTGCCGGCAACATTATATGTCGTTTTAATAGGTGTGGCAATTTCTATCGTACTTGGGGTAGGGCTAGCGATGTTAATGAACGCGAGTAATTGGATGGAGAGAGCATTTTATCCATTATTAGTCGCTTCACAAACGATTCCTATTACAGCGCTTGCTCCGCTCTTCGTTTTATGGTTTGGATATACGATTTGGAGTAAAGTCGTTGTTACGGTTTTAATTACGTTTTTCCCGATTGCGGTCAATACGTATGATGGACTACGCAGTACGAAAAAAGAATGGGAAGAGCTTTTAGTTACATACGGGGCAACGAAAAAAGATGTTTTTCTTAAATTAAAATTGCCGTCTGCTCTTCCTTATTTTTTCTCAGCTTTAAAAATCGCAGTTCCGCTTAGTGTTATCGGAGCAGCAATTGGCGAATGGCTCGGTGCGCAAGCTGGGTTAGGATATTTCAGTAAAAGAATGATGACGCAGTTAGACGGAGCAGGTGTATTTGCACCCATTGTATTGTTATCATTACTAGCTATTTTCTTCGTCATCCTTATTTCGATATTAGAAAAGAAATTCATTAGTTGGAGGAAGCATTCATGAAATTATTAAAACGCATCTTTGTGTTTACATTATTAGTTGCAATGATTGCTGGATGTTCTAGTAATTCAGCATCAGATAAGAGTAAAAAAGAAAAAGAAATAACGGTCATGCTTGATTGGTACCCAAATGCGGTACATAGCTTTATTTATGCAGCAATTGAAAAAGGCTATTTTAAAGAAGAAGGAGTAAAGGTGAATATTAAATTCCCTTCTAATCCGACTGATCCATTAACTTTAGCAGCTGCAGGAAAAGTAACGGTTGGCTTATATTATCAACCAGATGTTGTTATGGCAAAAGCAAACGAACAAATTCCAGTGAAATCAATTGGAGCTGTCGTACGTTCCCCATTAAATCATGTTGTATCACTGAAGTCAGCAGGCATTCAATCGCCAAAAGATTTAGAGGGGAAAACAGTTGGATATTCTGGAACACCTTTAAGTGAGAGGTATTTAAAAACGATGGTAAAAGAAGCTGGTGGTAATCCAGATACAGTGAAAGTAGTCGATGTTGGCTTTGATTTAGTACCAGCATTAATTACGAAAAAAGTGGATGCGGTAACAGGGGCATACATTAACCATGAAGTACCTGTTATGCGTCATGAAGGTCATGAACCAGCGTACTTTAATCCAGCAGATTATGGTGTACCGAATTATCATGAGCTTGTATTTGTAACAGGTGATAAAACGTTGAAAAAAGATAAAGAAGCGTTGCAAGCCTTCTTACGTGGTACGAAAAAAGGCTATGATTTCATGAAGAAAAATCCAGATGAAGCATTAAATATTTTATTAAATCATCAAGAAAAAGAAAACTTCCCGCTTGTACCAGAAGTTGAAAAAGAAAGTATGAAAATTTTATTAGAGAAGATGGAAACGAAAGATGAGCCATTTTTATCAGATTCAAAAGAATCATGGGAAAAACAAAATAAATGGCTGAAAGATAAAGGAATGACGAAAGAAATCGTTCCGGCCGATGAGCTATTCGAAAATATTTTAAAGTAGGCGAATGAATATGAAAAATGAGCTTCATGTAATCTCAAATGGTCACATGTCATTCGAAGAGTTAGTGAGTGTAGCGATGCAAATTGAGAGCGAGATTGATTATTTGCATATTCGTGAGCGTGAGAAAAGTACGAAGGAATTATATGAAGGGGTGGAAAGTCTATTAATGGAGGGCTTTCCGGCTTCTAAAATTGTCATAAACGATCGAATTGATATTGCAATTTTATTAAATATTCCTCGTGTTCAACTAGGATATCGAAGTACAGATGTAAAGTCAGTGAAAGAAAAGTTTTCGTATTTGCATGTCGGTTATTCTGTGCATTCGCTAGATGAAGCAATAGTAGCTTTTAAAAATGGAGCGGATTCACTCGTTTATGGCCATGTATTTCCGACAGATTGTAAAAAAGGTGTGCCAGCGAGAGGGCTTGAAGAAATTTCAGACATTGCAAGGTGTTTATCTATACCGATTACAGCAATTGGAGGAATTACTCCTGAGAATACAAAGGATATTCTGGCAAGTGAAGTAAGTGGAATTGCTGTTATGTCTGGAATTGTAAGTAGTAGTAACCCGTATAGCAAAGCGAAGTCTTATAAGGAATCAATAAGAAAGTGGGCGGAAAAACATGTGTGAGAAGTATGATGTAGCGATTATTGGTGGTGGTGTAATTGGTAGTTCAGTTGCACATTTTCTAGCAGAAAGAGGACATAAAGTAGCGATTGTAGAGAAGCAAAAAATTGCATCGGAAGCTTCGAAAGCAGCTGCTGGTTTACTTGGTGTTCAAGCAGAATGGGATGCGTATGATCCGCTATTTGAACTTGCTAGAGAAAGCCGAGCTATATTTCCACAACTTGCAGCAGTTTTACGTGAAAAGACGGGTATTGATATTGGATATGAAGAAAAAGGAATTTATCGTATTGCTCAAAATGAAGATGAGAAGGAAAGAATTCTTCACATTATGGATTGGCAGCAGAAAATAGGTGAAGATTCTTATTTTCTAACGGGAGACCATGTGCGGGAAAAAGAGCCATATCTATCCGAATCTATTATAGGAGCAGTATATTATCCGAAAGACGGTCATGTTATTGCACCAGAGCTTACGAAAGCATTCGCACATTCTGCAGCGATTTCCGGTGCTGATATATATGAACAGACAGAAGTATTTGATATCCGTATTGAAAATAATAAAGTGACTGGAGTTATTACAAGTGAAGGTATTGTCACATGTGAGAAAGTCGTTATTGCAGGAGGTTCATGGAGCACGAAGTTACTCAGTTATTTTCACCGCGATTGGGGTACATATCCAGTTAAAGGAGAAGTGGTTGCGGTAAGAAGTAGAAAACAACTTTTAAAAGCACCTATTTTTCAAGAAAGATTTTACATTACTCCAAAGCGCGGTGGACGTTACGTAATTGGGGCAACAATGAAGCCACATACGTTCAATAAAACTGTGCAGCCAGAAAGTATAACTTCTATATTAGAGCGTGCTTATACAATATTGCCAGCTTTAAAAGAAGCAGAATGGGAAAGCACGTGGGCAGGATTAAGACCACAATCGAATCATGAAGCTCCTTATATGGGAGAGCATGAAGAAATAAAAGGTTTATATGCTTGCACGGGCCATTATCGAAACGGTATTTTATTAAGTCCTGTTTCTGGCCAATATATGGCTGATTTAATAGAAGGAAAGCAAGAGAATCATTTGCTAGATTCATTGCTTTCTAAAACGGTTTAGAAAGGGGATGGAAGTTTGAATTTGAAAATTAATGGTAATCAAATTGAAGTGCCAGAGAGTGTAAAAACAGTAGCCGAGCTACTTACACATTTAGAGCTAGATAACAGAATTGTTGTAGTAGAGCGTAATAAAGATATTTTACAAAAAGATGATCATACAGATACATCTGTTTTTGATGGAGACCAAATTGAGATTGTAACTTTCGTAGGAGGCGGTTGATTATGTTAAACATTGGACCATTTTCATTTCATTCTAGACTTTTATTAGGAACAGGTAAATTCCCTGATTTTGACGTGCAGCAAAAGGCAATTGACGTTTCTGAAGCTGAAATTTTAACGTTTGCAGTACGTCGTATGGATATCTTTGATGCAAAGCAACCTAATTTATTAGAGAAACTTGATGTGAAAAAATATACGTTATTACCAAATACAGCAGGGGCAAAAAACGCTGAAGAGGCTGTTCGTATTGCAAAATTAGCAAAAGCCTCTGGGCTTTGTGACATGATAAAGGTAGAAGTTATTGGTGATGATAGAACGTTATTACCTGATCCGGTAGAAACGTTAAAGGCATCTGAAATGTTACTAGAAGAAGGATTTATCGTACTTCCGTATACATCTGATGATGTTGTATTAGCACGTAAATTACAAGAGCTTGGCGTGCATGCGATTATGCCAGGAGCATCACCAATCGGTTCAGGGCTTGGTATTGTAAATCCATTAAATTTGAGCTTCATTATTGAACAAGCGACAGTACCAGTTATCGTTGATGCCGGTATTGGTAGTCCAGCTGATGCGGCATTTGCAATGGAATTAGGAGCGGATGGTGTGTTATTAAATACGGCTGTGTCAGGAGCAAAAGATCCTATTAAAATGGCACAAGCAATGAAATTAAGTATTGAGGCAGGACGTTTAGGATTTGAAGCAGGTCGTATTGCACGTAAGCGTTGTGCAACTGCAAGTAGTCCTTTAGAAGGAATGAGCGTAGTTGAATAATCGATATTCTCGCCAAGAACTATTTTCTCCAATTGGAGAAGAAGGACAGCAAAAGATAAGAGAAAAGCATGTGCTTATTATCGGTGCAGGTGCATTAGGTAGTGCAAATGCAGAGATGTTTGTAAGAGCAGGTGTTGGCAAGATAACAATTGTTGACCGTGATTATGTAGATTGGAGTAATTTACAAAGACAACAATTGTATGCAGAGAGCGACGTAAAGAATAATCTTCCAAAAGCTATAGCGGCTAAAAAACGTTTAGAAGAGATCAATAGTGATGTAACAATAGAAGCTCTCGTTCAAGATGTAACAGCTGAAGAGCTAGAAGAACTTGTTACAAATGTTGATGTAATTATTGATGCGACTGATAATTTTGAAACACGCTTTATTGTGAATGATATAGCACAAAAATATTCTATTCCATGGATTTACGGTGCATGTGTAGGTAGTTACGGTCTTTCTTACACAATCCTTCCTAGTAAAACACCATGTTTATCATGTTTATTACAGTCGATTCCGCTTGGCGGGGCGACATGTGATACAGCGGGTATTATATCACCTGCTGTATCTCTCGTCGTTTCTCATCAAGTAACAGAAGCTCTTAAACTGTTAGTAGAAGATTACGAATCACTGCGAGATGGACTTGTGTCATTTGATGTATGGAAGAATGAATATTCATGTATGAATGTGCAAAAGCTTCGTAAACACAATTGTCCTTCGTGCGGAGAGAATGCGATATACCCGTATTTAAATAAAGAAAACACATCGAAAACAGCAGTTTTATGCGGGCGAAATACAGTTCAAATTAGACCACCTCATAAAGAGGAAATGGATTTTGAGAGGTACAAAAAGCTGCTGGATGATCGTGTAAATGATTTAAATGTAAATCCATATTTATTATCATTTTCTGTGGAAGAAAAGAGATTAGTTGCTTTTAAAGATGGTCGTGTACTCGTACATGGAACGAAAGATATAAGCGAAGCAAAAACGATTTATCATCGCTATTTTGGATAGAAAAGGATGAGAGGGATGAAAGTGAATAAAGCTTTAACAATTGCAGGGTCTGATAGCGGCGGCGGTGCTGGAATTCAGGCAGATTTAAAAACATTCCAAGAGCTTGGTGTATACGGAATGACGGCTATTACGGCAATTACTGCTCAAAACACGCTTGGCGTTCAAGGGGTATATCCTGTTCCGTTAGAAGGTATTACAGAACAGCTGAATTCAATTGGTACGGATTTAACACCAGATGCAGTGAAACTAGGAATGTTATTTAGTAGTGAAATAATTCAAATTGTTGCAGAACAAATTGAAAAGTTTGGCTGGAATAATATTGTGCTAGATCCCGTTATGATTGCAAAAGGCGGTGCATCATTATTACAGCAAGAAGCAGTTCAAGCATTAAAAGAATATTTATTACCAGTAGCAACTGTTATAACACCGAATGTCCCAGAAGCAGAAGTGTTAACTGGGATGGAGATTCATAATATTGAAGATAGTAAGGAAGCTGCAAAAGTATTGCACGAATTAGGTGCTAAATATGTGCTTATGAAGGGCGGACATGCAGAATATCAAGGTAATGAAGTAATTGATTTCCTCTTTGATGGAGAAAAATTTATTGAGTTTAGAAGCGAGCGAATTCCTTCAAAGCAAACGCATGGAAGTGGGTGTACATTTGCTTCAGCGGTTACAGCAGGACTTGCGAAAGGATACTCAATTAAAGATGCTGTTCAAGAAGCAAAACGATTTATTAGTATAGCAATTGAAGAGCCATTGAATATTGGTAGTGGTCATGGACCGACGAATCATTTTGCGTATAAAGTGAATAGAACGCGTGTATAGATAAGTGAAAAGCCAGTTTTATAACTGGCTTTTTTGCTGTTTACTTTTTCAAAATACAGGAGTAATATATCAGCCAGAATATATTTTTTTGTAAACGCTGAGTCCAATTATATGGAGCGGAGGAACCAATTTGTGCGTCTGCACTAGGGGTGAATCTTTCAAATTTGAAAGTAGGGCTACTCTCAAAGTCCGAATCCGACAGCTAACTTCGTAAGCGTCTTGAGAGAGGACGGTGCCATGATGGATACATCACTTCATCGATCTGATTAGTATAGGGGAATATCAATCTATGTTTGATTTCTTTTATACTAAGGAGGATGAGGTACATGGAACTAACACTTATTTGTGTTGGAGAAGAAAGTAAGGTAGATAGTTTAAGAGATCTAGTATCATTTCAACATGAGTTAATTATTTTTACGGCAAATGAAGAGATAGCGGCTGAAGTTAGGAATTGTGGGTTTGATTGGACTTATAGTTGCAGTAAGGAGCAGGACTTTACTAGTATTTGTGAGTGTATTAAGAAGGTGATTTTACTAGGAGATGAGCTTCCAATCGTTAGTTTCTTCACAGAACACATTCGCTTTTCTTTTCAAGCACCTATTACTGTTGTTACAAGGAATAAACGATATCCAGCGAGGCTCTATGAAACAATTGGAGCTAAATTTGTCGTGTTTACGAATTGTGATAATATTTCTTTTTTATTTTTTGAATAGGGTGGAGGAAAAGAAGATGAAAGTGTTGTTACTAGGAGATATAGCGAATCGTTGGGCGATATCAGTAGAGCGAGTTCAAGAATTGGTGGTGCTGGATCCTATTTTTCCAAGGCCCTATATCATATTGCCATCGAAAGACGCTTTATATTTAAAAACAGATGTTATCGAATATGAGCAGCTACATGCAGAATTGTCACAAGTTTATATTCGCGGGAGAAATTTACGTGCTTTTTTACGAGGAGAATAAATAGTGAAATAAAAAGAGCGAATGCTAAGTGCAACAAGCTATGCACTTTATGTCATTCGCTCTTTTTATTTCGTATCGAAAAGATCATTTCTGTGAAAATGAAAGAAAAGACGAGTAAATAGATGAAAGAATATTAATAATACTCAATGTAAGCGTTTAAATAGATGGATATTTTCTTATTTTCAGTAATTTACCCCTTTACAAGTGAAATATAGAGGAGTATATTTACTCTCATAAATCATTCATAAAATTTCCAAAAAAACCTAAAATCGCTGAGTTCCAGAAATGGAGCGGGGGAACCAATTTTGTGCATCGTCACTTGGGGTGAATCTTTCAGTTTTGAAAGTAGGGCTACTCTTTAGGCCCGAATCCGACAGCTAACCTCGTAAGCGTTTAGAGAGGAGGTTTACTTTTTGTTGTTCATTTTTTGAACACTGAGTAGAGCTCAGTGTTCTTTTTTAATATTTAAATGGTAAATTTTAACAAAATGAAGAGAGGGATAGTTATGTTAGATGTTGTAATGGTCGGGATTTTTATTTTATTAGTTGCATCGATGGCAAGTCTTGCAAGTTGGTCAGATAAAGTTGTGAAAGAAGGAAAGCAATCATGATGATTGTCTTATCGGTTATAGTCGCAGCAATTACAGTGTATTTAGTGTATGCATTATTAAATCCAGAGAAGTTTTAATTAGGGGGAATCATTCATTATGATTTGGGTTGCAGTCATTATTACAATGCTCTTGTTTATTTTAGTAGCAAAGCCAACGGGGATTTATTTAGAGAAAGCTTTTCAAGGTAGCAAAACGCTAGATAAAGTATTCGGGCCTTTTGAAAAACTTATTTTTAAAATTACAGGTGTAAAAGCATACAATCAAACGTGGAAACAGTACGCATTATCATTAGTTTTACTCAATGGATTTATGATTGTTGTCGTATATTTCATTTTCAGATTACAAGGTGTGTTGCCGCTAAATCCAGCACATATTGAAGGAATGGAGCCTACGCTCGCTTTTAATACAGCAATTAGTTTTATGGCTGATACAAACTTACAGCATTATAGCGGTGAAAATGGTTTATCTTATTTATCACAATTAATCGGAATTACATTTTTAATGTTTGCAGCACCGGCAACGACATTAGCACTCGTTATGGCATTTATAAGAGGGCTCGCTGGAAAAGAACTTGGTAACTTTTTCGTTGATTTTACGAGAGCGTTAACGAGAGTTTTTCTTCCTATCGCATTTATTGCGGCGCTCGTCTTTGTCGCACTTGGTGTACCACAAACGTTAGACGGGGCCGTTACAGCACAAACGATTGATGGCGCGAAACAAAGTATATTACGTGGGCCAGTTGCATCATTCGTTTCCATTAAGGAACTTGGAAATAACGGCGGTGGATTTTTCGGAGCAAACTCTACGCATCCTTTTGAAAATCCAGGACAAATGAGTAATATTTTGCAAATGATGCTTATGATGTTATTACCAACAGCACTTCCATTTACGTACGGACGAATGGTAGGAAATAAAAAACAAGGTCGCATCCTTTTCGTTTCACTTTTTATGGTGTTTTTACTAGGATTTATAACAATTACGACATCTGAACTAAACGGGAATCCGGCATTAAATGGAATGGGTATCGAACATGTACAAGGAAGTACAGAAGGGAAAGAAGTACGATTTGGAACGGTATTTTCTTCACTATACGCAACGGTAACGACAGCTGCTGAAACAGGCGCCGTTAATACGATGCATGATACGTTAACACCAATTGGCGGTTTAGTTCCACTTGTAAATATGATGTTAAACACAGTATATGGCGGCGTTGGAGCAGGTTTTGTAAATATTATTATGTATGCAATTATTGCAGTGTTTATATCTGGGTTAATGGTTGGACGGACACCAGAGTTTTTAGGTAAAAAGATTGAAGGTAAGGAAATGAAATTAATTGCGGTCACGATTTTATTTCATCCATTGCTCATTTTAGGCTTTTCGGCATTAGCTCTTTCAACAAATTTAGGGACGGATGCTATTTCTCATTCCGGTTTCCACGGTTTAACGCAAGTTGTATATGAATATACATCGTCAGCTGCGAATAACGGATCTGGATTTGAAGGATTAGGAGATAATACACCGTTTTGGAATATTACGACTGGTTTAGTTATGTTTTTAGGACGTTACTTCAGTTTAATTACGATGCTAGCTGTGGCAGCTTCGTTGAAAGAAAAAACGGTAGTGCCAGAAACAGTCGGAACGTTCCGTACAGATAATAGTTTATTTGGTGGTATCTTTATCGGAACAATTGTAATTGTTGGTGCATTAACATTCTTCCCGATGTTAGTACTCGGACCAATTGCAGAATTTCTTACATTGAAGTAATGGAGGGTAAATGATGAGACCGGTAGTAGTAAAAGAAAAACAATTAAATGAGTCACAAATACATGCTGTAGAAGATGAAGTTAGACAAGCGAAAACGATGGATCGTGATATCGTAACACATGCGATGAAGCAATCCATTGCGAAATTGAATCCGAAAGTCATGATAAAGAATCCGATTATGTTCGTTGTGGAAATTGGATTTATCATTACGTTCATTTTATCTTTTCTTCCAAGTAGTTCTAGTAGTATACCAGGTTGGTTTAATATAACAGTTTCTCTCATTCTATTATTTACAGTTTTATTTGCGAATTTTGCAGAAGCATTAGCAGAAGGTCGTGGTAAAGCGCAAGCCGATTCTTTAAAGCAGTCGAAGAAAGATGTGTTTGCAAATGTTGTAAAAGAAAATGGAGACATTGTCCAAGTTTCAGCAACTGATCTTACAAAAGGTGACGTTGTTATCGTAAAACAAGGAGAAATGATTCCGAATGATGGCGAAGTAATCAAAGGATTAGCATCTGTAGATGAATCTGCAATTACAGGGGAATCAGCTCCTGTAATAAAAGAAGCGGGCGGCGATTTTTGTTCCGTAACAGGCGGGACGATGGTCGTAAGTGATGAGATTACAATTGTCATTACGAGTAATCCTGGTGAATCATTTATTGATAAAATGATTTCGTTAGTAGAAGGAGCTGCTCGTCAAAAAACGCCGAATGAGATTGCTTTAAATACAGTATTAACAAGTTTAACGCTTATTTTCTTAATCGTTGTTGTGACGTTGCCGATTTTTACAAACTATTTAGGATTTCAAATTGATACAGCTGTACTTGTAGCGTTGTTAGTTTGTTTAATTCCAACGACAATTGGTGGTTTATTATCAGCAATTGGTATTGCCGGGATGGACCGCGTGACAAAGTTCAATGTGTTAGCGATGTCGGGTAAAGCAGTAGAAGCTGCGGGTGATATTAATACAATCATTTTAGATAAAACAGGTACGATTACTTTCGGGAACCGAATGGCACATACATTGCTTCCTGTAGGAAATGAGACGATTGAGCAAGTAGGGAAATGGGCCGCGATTAGTTCAGTTTTAGATGAAACACCAGAAGGTCGATCAGTTATAGAATATGTAAAAACGAAAGCTATATCATATAATCGAGAAATTGCAGAGCAAGGTGATTTTGTTCCGTTCAAAGCAGAAACGAGAATGAGTGGTGTGGATTTACAGGACGGAACGAAAGTGAGAAAAGGTGCTGTAGGTAGCGTAATTGAATGGGTTAGGTCACAAGGTGGAACGATTCCGAAAGATGTAAATCAAAAAGCCGATTCCATTTCCAAAGAGGGCGGGACACCACTTGTAGTTGCAGTGAATAATCGTATTTACGGTTTAATTTATTTAAAGGATACAGTAAAGCCAGGTATGCGTGAGCGTTTTGAACAATTGCGCCAAATGGGGATTAAAACGGTTATGTGTACAGGTGATAACCCGTTAACAGCAGCAACGATTGCAAAAGAAGCAGGGGTAGATGAGTTTGTTGCTGAGTGTAAGCCAGAAGATAAAATTGCGGTTATTAAAGCAGAGCAAGATAAAGGGAAACTTGTAGCGATGACAGGTGATGGTACAAATGATGCGCCGGCATTAGCGCAGGCTGACGTTGGATTAGCGATGAATAGTGGTACGACAGCTGCGAAAGAAGCAGCGAATATGATTGATTTAGATTCGAACCCGACAAAAATTATTGAGGTTGTAGGGATTGGTAAGCAATTGTTAATGACGCGTGGTGCGTTAACGACGTTTAGTATTGCGAACGATATTGCAAAATATTTTGCAATCATTCCAGCGATGTTTACACTTGCGATTCCGCAAATGGAGGCATTAAACATTATGAAACTAACATCACCACTGTCAGCGATTTTATCAGCATTACTATTTAACGCTGTTATTATTCCATTACTCATTCCGTTAGCGATGAAAGGTATCGCATATAAACCAATGAGTTCGAATGCACTACTTGGCCGAAACCTACTTATTTATGGACTTGGCGGAGTGATTGTACCATTCATTGGAATTAAAGTAATTGATATAATTGTCGGCTTGTTTATATAAGGAAGAGGGGAAAAAGATGGAGAAGAAACAAAGTATACTATCAACAATTATCCGTATTACTTTTACATTTCTAGTGTTGTGTGGACTTGTATATCCGCTTATTGTTACTGGTATTGCACAAGCAGTGATGAAGGATAATGCGGATGGAAGTCTAATATATAATGATAAAAATGAAGTGATTGGTTCTAAATTAATTGGTCAAAACTTCACGGATCCACGTTATTTTCAAGGGCGTGTTTCTAGTATTGAATATAAGGCTGAAGCATCTGGTTCAAATAACTATGCACCATCTAATCCAGATTTAGAGAAACGAGTAGAGAAAAGTATTGAAGAGTGGAAGAAACAAAATCGGGCTGTTCCGGTAACAGAAGTGCCGATTGATCTAGTGACGAATTCAGGTTCAGGGCTAGATCCTGATATTAGTCCGCAGGCAGCTTCTGTGCAGGTGGATCGTATCTCTAAATTAACGAATATTCCGAAAGAAACGCTAAATCAGTTGATTAAAGATCAAACAGAAGGTGCTGCACTTGGCTTATTTGGAGAGAACCGCGTAAACGTTTTAAAGTTAAATTTAGAATTGCAGAAACTACTGAAATAGAAACAACGCTACCTCAATCTAACGGATTGAGGTAGCGTTGTTTCGAAAGAAAGGTTGTGAGTGTTTTGTATGCGGATGACTATAAACCAACTTTTCAAAGGCGAACACCAGAAGAGTATTTAGAATATATTCGTCAGCAAAACCGCGGGAAGTTAAAGTTATATGTAGGAGCGGCTCCAGGAGTAGGAAAAAGTTATAAAATGCTCTTTGATGCAAGAGAAATGAAAAAGGATGGTACGGATATTGTAATTGGTTTAATTGAAACGCACGGTAGAAAAGAGACGGAAGAAGCAATTGCTGATTTAGAAAAAGTTCCTTTAAAAGAAATAGAGTATAAAGGGAAAGTATTTTATGAACTCGATGTGGAAGGAATTATAAAACGTGCACCGCAAGTCGTTGTTGTGGATGAACTTGCGCATAGCAATATTCCTGGATCTAAAAATAAGAAACGTTATATGGATGTACAGGAATTGCTAGATGCCGGTATATCCGTCTTATCAGCTTTTAATATTCAACATTTAGAAAGTGTTCATGACATTGTTGCTCAAATTACGAATGTTAAAGTGCGAGAACGTATTCCAGATTTTATTTTACAAAAAGCAAATGAAATTCAGCTCGTTGATGCAACGCCGGAAGTATTAAGGAAGAGGTTAATAGATGGAAAGATATATAAGGAAGAAAAAATAGAGCAAAGCTTACAAAATTTCTTTACGCTTAATAATTTAGGGGCACTAAGAGAATTATCACTTCGGGAAGTGGCAGATGATATGGACGAGAAAATTAGCCAAACAGTAATAGAACCGATTGGTGTAAAAGAAAAAATTCTTGTTTGTGTACAATACAGTTCGACAGCGGAGAAATTAATACGACGGGGATGGCGCATGGCTGATCGGTTAAATGCTGAATTGTACGTATTAAACGTTGAGAGGGAAAATATAGATTCTATTTCAGCTGGGAAAAAGCAGACGATTGAAGAGTGGAAGTCGTTAACGAATCAATTTGATGCGAGTTTTGTTTTAGAAGAGGCAAAAGGAAGAAAGCCAGCGGATGTTATTATTGAAGTTGCGAAAAGACTACAAGTAACGCAAATTTTACTCGGACAATCAGCAAGAACAAGGTGGGAAGAAATTCGAAAAGGTTCAATTGTAAATGAAATTATGAGAGAAACGAAGTATATTGATATTCATATCGTTGCAGATCAAAGAGTTTAGAATAGAGACCATCTATAGGTCTCTATTTTGCTTTTTGTACAGCCTGAAAACGTAGCATTTTCATTGCGCATAAAATGATAAATAGAAATGTAATTGCACCTAGGAAGAAAATCCAAAAGTAATTTTGATTAAATACAAGAAATCCACCTACAAGTGGCCCTGTGCCCATACCGAGATAGCGTATGAAGTTATACATACCGATGGCTGTTGCGCGTTCTTGTACGAATTCCTCCGTTAATAAAGTAGTGTGAGTTGGCATAGAAAGTCCCATACTAAAACCGTATAAAGATGTAACGATAATGATGAATGAGATATTGATGCTATATGTGAAAGAGAATAAAGTGACACATATAATATTGAAGAAACTAGTGATGAATAAAGCTTGCTTTGTTGTGAGGCGTTTTTGCAAAAGCTTGTAGCAATAACTTCCTAGCATGATAGAAAGAGACATTGGTACAAACATAAGACCAATTGCATTTGCAGCTAAATGAAATAAATTTGCTAAAATGCTCGGTAAAAAAACGAGAAAGCAAAAGTAAATACAAAATTGAATGAAGCCAATAAGAGTAATAGAAAATCCAGTTTTATTTTTTAAGATAAGAGAGTAATTCTTTTGTTCTTTAGACCGCTTAATTACATTTGGCTTTGTTTCTGGAAGTAGTGAAATGTTTATAATTAATAAGATAATGCCAAGTGTAGATAAAAAGAGAAATACAGATAAGTGACCATGTATACTGCCAAGATAACCACCTATGAGTGGAGCCATTGCAGGTGCGAGAGCAAGTAACATTTGATACAGGCTCATCGCTTCTCCGCGTTCTTTTCCTTCAAATAAATCGCCGATAATCGTTGCTGAAACTACAGGTATAGCCGCTATTCCTATAGCTTGAACAGCTCTAAAAAAGAGAAATAAATAAATGTTTGTCGAAAAAGCACATCCGATTGAACCAATTGTACTAATGACTAAACTAGGGATAAGGACAGATTTTCTCCCTTTTGTATCAATTAAAGGTCCATATACGAGCTGCATAATTGCAAGAACGAATGTGAAAAGTGAAACTGTTACATTTACAAGATAAAGAGAAGTGTGAAAAGAATT
The DNA here is from genome assembly GCF_002558005.1 of Bacillus sp. AFS012607. Taxonomy (NCBI): domain Bacteria; kingdom Bacillati; phylum Bacillota; class Bacilli; order Caryophanales; family Bacillaceae; genus Bacillus; species Bacillus sp. AFS012607. Next base: position 137,933 of record NZ_NTVM01000015.1, on the reverse strand, counting down.
TTGAATCATCGGTAAGATAGGTGTGTAAATATTTTGAGCGAAGGAACCGAGTAAGGCACTAATACAGACAACATATAAAATGAAAGTTAGTTTAGATTTTTTCATCTTGTTAACCTCCTTGTATTTTAGTTTCCTTGGAAACTAAATTTATTTTAAAATTATTTTCTCACTTGTAAAGATGAAAAAATAATTTTAAAATGGTATATAGTTAAATTGTTTCTTTGGAAACTTAGGAGGCGAACGGATTGAAGCATACAACGAAGCAAATGGAAATACTGTCGGACATTCGTACACTTTTGCATAAAAAAGAAGAACATTTAAAACGACAAAACGAGAAGTTTTTTTATGAGACAGGTGTAAGTAGTATGTCTTTATCTGAGTTACATGTAATCGAATGTATCGGAAAAAATGGTTTGATGAATGTAACGGCAATCACGATAGAAATGGGCATGACGAAGGGAGCGATCTCTAAAATTTGTACAAAGTTGTTTCAAAAGCAATTCGTTGAGAAGATGCAAATGTTAGATAATCAAAAAGAAATCTTCTTCCGCTTAACGGAAAGTGGGAATGAAATATATATAGCTCATGAAAAATTGCATAAGCAAGCTGAAGAAAAGTGGCTGTTACTTTTAGATGGTTATACGAAAGCAGAGCAAGACTTTATTCAAAGGTTTATAAAGGATGTCTCAGATCATTTGGAAATATAATTGGAAGAAAAAACTCCTTTTTCTCAAGTCTTTTGAATATAATTTCTGAAAGAACTCATATATAATAGAAAAAGATACTTAACATGGTGAATAATTAAAGAGTCAATATATATAGAGGAGAGAGTAACATGCTTGAAAATACGGGGTTAGTATTAGAAGGCGGCGGTATGCGTGGTGTATATACGGGCGGGATATTAGAATATTTTATGGAACAAGATTTATATTTTCCATATGTAATCGGTGTATCAGCTGGTGCTTGTCATGCAGCGTCGTATCTTTCCAGACAAAGAAATAGAAATAAAACAGTAAATATTGATTATGCATCACACCCGCAATATTTATCGTATAAAAACTTATGGAGAAAACGCCAATTATTTGATATGGAGTTCATTTTTCATGAGATTCCAGAAAAGCATGTACCGTTTGATTTTGAAACATACTTTAATAGTCCAGAGCGTTTCCTTGTAGGCACAACAGATTGTGAAACAGGACAGTCTGTTTATTTTGAAAAAGAGGGGACAAATGATGATGCACTAAATTTATTACAAGCATCTAGTTCATTACCTTTCATTGCACCTGTAGTAAATTACCGTGGTAAGCAGTTATTAGATGGAGGAATTTCTGATCCGATTCCAGTTCGTAAAGCGCAAGAAGATGGATTTAAAAAATCAGTCGTTATTTTAACGAGAAATCACGGTTACGCGAAGAAAAAATCAAAGTTTGGATGGATTGCAGCGAAAGCGTATAAAAAATATCCGAACCTTGTTAACACGATGCTGAAGCGTTATGAAGTGTATAATGAAACGCTTCACTACATTGAAAAAGAAGAGCAAGCGGGTAATTTATTTGTTATTCGCCCAGAAGTGCCGCTTCAAGTAGATCGTATGGAAAAAGATACAGCAAAACTACAAAATTTATACGAGCAAGGCTATGAAGATGCAAAGAGACAGTTTGCAGATTTACAGTCGTTTTTACAAAAATAATGATTAGGCTGCGGAGAAGAATTTCTCTGCAGTCTTTTTATATTGCTACTTATACGTTACTTTTTAAAAATGTATGAATGTTTAAGTGTTTAAAGAGTTTGTAAAACATCGAGGTTTCTTATTGAGGAGAATTTATTTGAAGGATATTATGATGATGTAGCGCTACTAAACTATTAAATTTATGAGGTGCTTGTTAATGAAAGGAAAAGTTTTTTCAATTACGACTTTAGTATTATTAGCAACATCAATCTCAACAAGTGCATTCTATCCAACTCTAAGCGGTCACAAAAGCGGTAACCTACTATCTTACAGAGCTCAAACTACTACGAATCAAAATGCATCTCGTTGTTCAGTAGCAATTTCTTTTATTAAATCAAATGGAAATAATTCATATATTGAAAGCGCTTCAGACAAATTAGGATCCCATGAATCTGGAAGAGCATTAAACGCAACTGTGAGTAATGGTGCATATAACGCCTTTGGTGCAAAAGGACTATACTCGGAGCACTATGCGAATGAGAATAATGACTATCAAGAAGATACACACAAAGGTACTTTTGATAGTAATGGTAACTTACGATTACAGTGGTAAAAAATATTAAACAGTTGTTTTTATAAATATTTGGATAAGGAGAAGGGGATGTTCATCATCTCCTTCTTATTTAAAAGGAGCACAGACATGTACCTAGCTTTTAAAAATATAAAAAGTAATAAACTGTTTTTCTTAATTCTTCTTATGTCATTTTTTATTTCTTTTCTTTCTATATCAGTAGCCGCGCTTTTAACAGAGTCTAAACGAAATTTTATAGCTGCCTTTCAAATTGGTTTTCCAGAAAAGAATCAAACGTTAACTGTTCCGATAGCGAATGAAACCGAATTGGAAACGATAATTCCCCTCATACAAGATACTTTTGTGAAAAGTGATATTTACGTAGAAAATTTAAAAGCATTGAATAGTTCAGGGGCAACAAAGATCATAGCTGTGAACTTAAAAGATGATTATTATTGGAAGCCATATATTTCTGAAGGACAATATTTTCATCGTGAAAATGTAAACGATATGGTTGTTGGCGATCAAACGAATGTAGAGGAGTTATATGAATTTGATGATACATATAAAAAAATAGGAACTATATCAAGAAAGGACAGTGACGTCGGTGGAGCAGGCATATACGTTCCACTTCAAAACTTACCTACTATATCTAAAAAAGGTATTATCGCGAGTAAACAATTACAATTAACAGTTGTTAATCCTACATCATCTATTCATAACGAAATAAAAAAGTTTATGGGTAGGAGTAAAGAAGTGCTTTCGGGAGATGTTCAAATACTGAATGAACGAAATCTTCAGGAACTAGATGTGACACATGTAGATCCAGCAAATAAGTATTACTATAAATTCATTCTTGTTGCAATTGTTTCTGGCATTTCTGCGGTTTTATTTTGGATTTATAAAAAAGAAAAAGAGATTTCATTAAAAAAAGCAGTAGGTGCTTCTAATATATCTATTTATTGCGAACTATATATTCAAATTTTGTTTATTTCTCTAGTAGCGATGTTCTTAGTTTTTATTACGTTAGAAATGTTTTCGGGAACAATTCATACTTATTTTCAGACATACTTAGTAAAACCGTTAACACTATATGTATTGATATGCAATGTTGTTTTTATAATTCTTCTTACAATTTGTGTTACTGTAATTCCAATCAAGCACATTATAAATATATATCCTGGAAAACATTTAAGAACGTAGGAGGTCTTCATGTTTTTTATATTTGATTCTATACGGTCTGTGAAAAAACGGTTGTTACCAAGTTTGATTATAGTAATTTCTTTAATTATTGCATTTTCTTCAGCAATAGAATTTGTTAGTAATCTTTCCGGATATCGAAAAATGATGACGATAGCAAATAATTTATCGACTCATAAAAATTTCTATGAACTTTATGCGACGCAAGATATAACATTGTTTAGCGAAGAAAAAGCGAAAAATGATTATCAACATTTCATGCAAGGGTTATCTAATACGATACCAATAACAAATAAAACAAATTATTTGTTCCGTAACTATTCACTTAGTTTAAAAGAAGAAAATGGAACGATAAAGACTCTTATTGTTGATAAAGATATTAATAAGTACTTTCATATACGAATTTCACAAGGAAGATATTTTGAGGAATTGGAATTTCATAAATCAGTATTTGATATTAGACCTGTTATATTAGGGGCTAATTATATAGGTAAGGTATCCATTGGTGATGTTATACCATCTGGAAAAATGAAGCTAAAAGTAATTGGCTTTTTAGAAAAAAATTCACCATTCACATATCCTCGAAGCGGTGAAATATCGGATAATCGTATTACATTATTAGATGACATGGCGATTTTACCAATTGGAACAGAAGAAATAGAGTTCTATAGTGCAGAACTTTTATACAATGGGTTAATTATAGAAACAAATGAGAAGATAAATATAAATGAATTTCAAAAGAAAGTATTAAAGGTAACAGAAGGTAAGGGTTATTCGTATTATGTTACAAATCCGAATAAATTGTTAGAAAATGAAAAACAAGGTATTGATAATATGTCATACCCCTTATTATTAAGCGGTACAGTCTTATTTTTTTCATTTCTATCTATCGTGTTAACATCAATGGCAGCACTTTATATGGAGTGTAAAAATATTTCTATTAAATCAGCGTTAGGTGCAAGCACTTTTCAAATATGTCTTCCATTTATTATTGAGTATATGTTGCTATTCGTTTTATCGATATGTTTAGGAATAATGTATTTTCAATGGGAGAATAGCGGAGTAATTGAAATTCAGAAAGGGTTAGAAAATAGTATAGTATCTTTCTTTGGAACGTTAAAAGTCTCTATAGAATCATTGGTTGTTATAGGTGCTTTATCAATTATAATGATCTTCATTATATATGCAATCATTTATTTCACTGTATTAAAAATAAAAAAATATATATGAAAGAGGTGTTATAGATGATTAGGCTTGAAAATGTAGCGAAGTGCTTTGGACATAGTAATTTTAGTGCTTTAAAAGATATTAATCTTACAATAGAACAAGGCGAAATGATAGCTATTATGGGCCCCTCTGGTTCAGGGAAATCTACTCTTCTTAACATTATTGGCTTAATTGATAGCCCCTCTACTGGAAAGTATTTTTTAGATGGAGTGGATACAAGTACATTAAAGGCAAACTATCATAAGTATAGAAATACGGAAGTGGGATTTGTGTTTCAGAACTTTTCGCTATTAGATGATTATACAGTTGTTGAAAATGTAATGCTTCCGCTTGTATATAGAAGAATTTCTCATAAGAAACGTATGCAAATTTCAAAAGAAATGCTGAAAATGGTAGGGATTGAGAGGCATATTAACAAATATCCTTACGAGTTATCAGGTGGAGAACAGCAAAGAACAGCAATAGCAAGGGCTTTAGCACAAGATACTAAAATTATCCTCGCTGATGAACCAACGGGTGCTCTTGATCAAGAAAACGGAAAGAAAATTATGAGCATCTTAAAAGAGATTCATAAACAAGGGAAAACGGTGCTAGTTGTAACACACGATCAAAAGGTAGCTGCATGCTGCCAGAGGACAATACGTTTGCTTGATGGATGTATGGTATAATATGGATAAAAGTATGTGAAGAGGTGATACATATGGAAAATGTATATAAAGGTCTTAGACATACTGGATTTGCTATGTTGCTTATTTTTAGTGGTGTATTTTTACTGCGCTGGTTCATTCATGATGAAATGCTACTAGATCAGCTTATTGGGTTGAGTGTAGGGATGGTAATGGTTATTTCGTCAGTGTTCATTCAAAAGTACAGTAAAGAATTACAAGTAAATGAGAAGTGTTAAAAGTAACAAAAGAAAAGTAGAGCATCTAATTTCGATGCTCTACTTTTCTTTTATAAATAAAAAATCCCTCTTTATGAGGGATTTTAATGTGGTAAGAAAATTAATTGATAAGCAAACAAAATTCCAAATACATACACAAGTGGGTGAACAGCACGGAATTTACCTTTTGCCACTTTCATAAGTGGGTATGAAATAAATCCAAGAGCGATACCTGTTGCGATACTTGATGTAAGTGGCATGCTTAAGATTACTAAGAATGCTGGGAATGCTTCATCAAATGCGTCCCAATCGATGTGGCGAACTGATCCCATCATAAGACTACCAACGATAATTAATGATGGTGCAGTAATAGCTGATACACCAGAAACGGCACTTACTAATGGTCCGAAGAATGCTGCTAGTGCGAATAAAACAGCTACTGTAACAGTTGTTAAACCAGTACGACCACCAGCTGCAACACCAGCAGATGATTCAATGTACGCTGTTGATGGTGTTGTTCCGAACATAGAACCGATTGTTGCTGAGAATGAGTCAGATAGAAGAGCTCGTCCAGCTTTTGGAAGCTTTCCATCTTTCATAAATCCACCTTGTTGAGCAACGCCAAGTAATGTACCTGTTGTATCGAATAATGTAACAAGGAAGAATGAGAATACAACGCCGTATAATCCGTAGTTAATTACGTCAGATACAGCAGTAATTGGATTTGAAACGATAATTCCTTCTGGTAATCCAGGCATTGATGTAACACCGTTTGAGAATGTTAATTGTCCTGTGAAGAAAGCGATAATACCAGTTAATAGCATACCGATAAATAGTGCGCCATTTACATTTAAAGACATAAGGATAATAGTAATTCCAAGTCCAGCTAATGCTAGTAGAACTGGAGCAGAGTGAAGATCACCAAGTCCAACTAAGTTTGCATCATTTTTTGTAACGATACCTGTTAAACGTAAACCGATAAAGGCGATAAATAGCCCGATACCAGCAGTAATTGCATGTTTTAAGTTTTCAGGAATTGCTTCCATTAATTTTGTACGGAAAGATGTAAATGATAGCAAAATTAAAATCATACCTGCTACGAATACAGCAGAGAATGCAATTGCGAAAGTCATGCCTTCATGAGCTTTTACAACAGAGTAAGAGAAGTAAGCATTTAATCCCATACCTGGCGCGATTGCGATTGGTAAGTTTGTAAAGATCGCCATAAATAATGTTCCGACAACAGCAGCGATAATTGTTGCTGTAAATGCTTGTTCAAATGGAACACCTGCATCCCCAAGGATGACTGGGTTTACGACAATGATATATGCCATTGTTAAGAAGGTAATAATACCTGCCATAATTTCAGTTTTAATAGAAGTTTTATGTTTTGAAAGGTTAAACATATAAACATCCTTTCTGTTTACGAATAATTTTCACAACAGTTATATATAATATTCGTTTTTTAACTATTTTGCAATAGTTTTGTATAAAAAGTTTACAACAATTCATATTTTATGTCTTAAATTCGAATATTAATCGTAACTTGATGTTTGAATTTCAGTTTTTATTATGCACATTATAAGAAAAAGGAGTTGAAAGAAGCTATGCCACAGCAAAAAAACTTTGTAACAATGCCAGCGCAACATCAAAATAAACAGCCTGGTATTGAATCATTAATGAATCCACTTCCGCAGTTTGAAGATTCGAATTATAAAGGTAGCGAAAAGTTAAAAGGAAAGAATGTATTAATTACAGGGGGAGATAGTGGGATTGGACGAGCTGTTTCCATCGCTTTTGCGAAAGAGGGAGCAAATATTGCGATTGCTTATTTAGATGAGGAAGAAGATGCAAATGAGACGAAACAACGTGTTGAAAAAGAAGGAGTAAAGTGTGTATTGTTGCCGGGTGATTTAAGTGATGAACAGCATTGTAAAGATATTGTAGAAGAGACCGTCCAGCAGCTAGGTAGTTTACAGGTTTTAGTAAATAATGTCGCGCAGCAATATCCGCAGCAAGGACTAGAGTATATTACAGCAGAACAGCTAGAAAAGACTTTTCGTATTAATATTTTTTCTTATTTTCACGTTGCGAAAGCCGCACTTTCTCATTTGAAGAAAGGAGATGTCATTATAAATACGGCATCTATCGTTGCATATGAAGGGAATGAAACGTTAATTGATTATTCCGCAACGAAAGGAGCAATCGTAGCGTTTACAAGATCACTTTCTCAATCATTAGTACAAAAAGGAATTCGTGTAAATGGTGTTGCGCCGGGACCGATTTGGACACCGCTTATTCCATCGAGCTTTGATGAGAAGAAAGTCTCTCAGTTTGGGAGCAATGTCCCGATGCAAAGGCCTGGTCAACCATATGAGTTAGCGCCGGCATATGTATATTTAGCGTCTGGTGATTCTTCTTATGTTACGGGACAAATGATACATGTAAATGGGGGCGTTATTGTAAATGGATAGTTTTCATTTATAAGAGCAAAGTAAAGCTAATTACAATTATTATGGTGAGCGCTAGGGGGGATATAGGTGAAAAGGGTATGTTTCGTTTTACTATTATTTTTCTTCCTACCGGTTAGTGCTTTTGCTGATACAGATCATTTAATATTAGTGAATCTTACCACAAACCAGTTGTCTTTTTTTGAGAATGGAAATTACACAAAAACATTTCCAGTAACGACTGGAAGAGATCGTACACCTACGCCTGAAGGTAATTTTTGTATTATAACTAAATTTAAAAATAAAGAATACCATCGAAAAAAAATAGCTGGGGGTGCACCGAATAACCCTCTTGGTACGAGATGGCTTGGGCTAGATAAGAATGAATATGCGATTCACGGGACAAATCGGGAATGGACGATTGGAAGTAGGGAATCAAATGGCTGTATTCGCATGCATGACAGGGATATACAATGGTTATATGACCGAGTACAATTACAAACAAAAGTAATCATTTCTCGTTTTCATACGAGCCCCGAATATGAAGCGAATAAGCTTGGTTATCGCGTTGTGAGCTGGAATGGACGAAAAATAGAAGAAGAACAAATTGGAGTACTTACGTTAGTAGACCGCGCAGATATATATTGGCAAGAACCAAATGGACAGTTAACGAAAGTGAAAACGGTATTGCCGAACGAAAGATATCCAGTGTACTCAAAGCGAAAAGATGGAATATATTATATAGGAAACAATTCGTATATTATAGATGAAACAGGAGAGAAAATTCGTTACGAGCAAATTCCTTCTTCGATCTTAAGTAATATATATAAACGGAAATACAATGTTCCGTAATGGCTACCGTATTACAGACGGTAGCTTATTTATACTTGGAGTTTAACTGCAACTATTGTATTTTGCTGAATATAATACAGTACAGATAGGGGGCGGTTATATTATGAAAAGTGAATTTGCGTTTAAAGTTTTCTTAGTAACGACCTGTTTATTTATCGTGTATTTATATGCGTTTCTCGTCTTTTCTTTTTATGTTCCATATGTTGATTTAATATTATTCTTCGGATTTATTTGGGCGTTTGTGAAAGCGAGGGAAGGAGAGAAGAGTATATATCGGCGCATTACCCTATGCGGGACGGCCGTTCTCGTTATTTTATATTTTTTTATTATGCATGATTTTTGGAGAGGGATGTAAAAAAGCATACGATGAATCGTATGCTTTTTATGTTTAATATTTAGGCTTAAATGTATGACAACAAGTCTCTACACTCGTTGCTACAGAACTTTCTAGCGTCTCGTTTGTTAAAACAGCAGCTGTATATGAATCATTTTCAGTTTGACCAGTTTCATCTGCATCAGGCTGAACGACGATCGCACTTGCTTGACAAAAGTTACCTTGTCCCCAAAAAGAACAGTTGGAAACAGAACATCTTACTTCTGGCATAAAACCCCCTCCTTATACATTAGTGTGGGATTTTACGCCCATTTCATGTGTAGAAGGAGTTTCCTTTTCTCGTTACTTTTTCGTTTGCTCAAGCCATTCTTTTAATTTGTCTTTTGGCTGTTCACCGCTAATACGGCTTACTTCTTTGCCATCTTTAAAATGAATGATTGTTGGTGTACCTTGAATTTTATATTCATCCCAAGGAGCATCTAATTTTTCAATATCCATAACTTTCATATCAACGTTCAAGTCTTTAGCCATCGGCACTACGACAGGAGATAATTTTTGGCAATGAACGCAAGATGTTTGATAAAAGTATACTGTTTCTTCTTTTTTCTCTTTTAAGTTCTTTTGAAGATCTGAAAGAGAGATTTTATTTGTGTAGTAGTCAGAACCGTTTGTCTTACTTTCAGTAGGATTATCAATTTTTTGGCTAGTAGCATTTTTTTCTTCCATTTGTGTTACTGCAAAAATTGCCACGAACAAGGCGATAATAATACCACCAAATATAAGCATTTTTTTCATTCTTTCATCTCCTTATTTGTTTTTGATGACAATAAAGCTACAAACAGCGATTGTAATAAAGCCGATAAGTGCTAAAAACGGGATTGTCACAAAGCCGAACCAGTTTATGTATTCTCCCGTACATGGTACACGTCCACAAGCTGCCCCAGCTGCTGAAAATGCTGCGACTTTTTGAATTGCATAGTGATATAAAGAAATACAAGCGCCAATAGTTGCGATTGGTAAAGAATAACTTGCGATGCGATAGTCTTTCTTTGCTACAGCAATACCAAGCCATAAAACGAATGGATACATAAAAATGCGTTGATACCAACAAAGGACACAAGGCTCAAATTTCATGATTTCGGAAAAGTACAGACTTCCTAGTGTAGCGATAAAAGAAGCTCCCCATGCGGTAAGTAAAGCATATTCTTGCTTTTTTTCTCGTCCCATATTTTATACCTCTCTTATAATAGTTACATACTAAATTATAGTATGAAGTGGTATAGAAAAGAAAGAAAAAATATGTTTATCAATAAAAGTTTTATAAGAGGAAACTTTTATTGGTATTAATATTTTAAAAAAGCGCCATTCTCCTAAAGAGAATAGCGCTATATTTTACATTTGAATTTGCTCTACTTCTTCTACATGCGACTTTTGGGATGCATGGTCAATATATTGAAATAGGAGCTGCAGTTGTTTATCAACTTCTGGTAGTTCTTTGCTGTATTGATAAGCGTGTAAAAAATGCTCAATACGCTTAGAAAATAATTGATCGTTCGTTTGAACCATGAGAACGAGTAATTTATCCCAATTACAGCAATACGTGTAATAGAGAGCTTTATCATATTCGTTATATGTTTGCACTGTGTACCCTCCTTACCGAGAGTTATATATAGTGTGTGATAAGTAAGGAGAAATACACTTGAAAGAATTTGTTAAGAAAAAAAGAGAATGAAAAGAAAAAACGAGGAATTCCCTCGTTTTTTAAGCTTTTGGCATTGGCGTAGGTGTTGGTTTGCCATAGCCTTCTTTGTATTTATTATCGATATAGTTACGAATTTCAAGCGTTGATTTTCCTTTTTGTTTCATGGAAGCAGATTCAACTGCGATTTCTAGGCAATTGACGCAAGTCGTTGCGTGGGAATCCCAAACAACTTCACCATTCTTTTTAATTTCACGAATAAAGCAGTTTTTATTATTTTTATGTCCTACACTTTCACCGCAACCACAATAGCATGGAATCCAATCTAATAGCTCTGCATTTTGCCCAGCGACGGTGTAAATATCTTTCATTTGTGGATCAAGCTTATCTAGGAAGGTCGGAAGTTTGTCGACTCCTTTTGTTTTCTCTTGAATGTCAGCTTGTTGAGTGTGGGATGCATGGTCATGTTCTTCTTTTTTTGATTCAGAAGATTTTTGGTCATTTGTACCAGTACTTCCGCATCCAGCAAGAATTAAGCTTAGTACTGCAAGTAAAGAAAATACATACTTTTTCATTCGCTTGTCCCCTTTACAAATGTATTAATCAAATTGTATCAGAGATTATGGAGTGTCGGGTGAAGATTTTTTCGACTGATTTTTGAAACGCCATCTTAGCGAATGAAATAGAAATAAAATTGGGATATAAGCGTATACAATATATAAACCCGCTTGAGATAGTACGGTATTTAATGTATTGATACTTTCACGGTTTGTGAAAAGCAGAGAAGCTGAAAATATGATGAAAATAAAAAACGGTAATGTAAATTTAAATGAAATATGAAAGGAACGCTTCATCGTTTGACATGATGACCAAATGGTTAAGCAAAGGTTTGGTAAAATAATTAAAAACCAAACGAAAATAATAATATATTCAAAACGCTGAATAAAAGGAACTTTAATTATTTTTAACATTGTTAAAGTAGGCCAAATAGTACGGTTTAATTGACCCTCACTATAATACATAAAGGATACGATAGCTAAAACTACATAAATTAAGGTGCTAAAAGCAATTCCAGCATGGGCCCATCGTTTTAAAGATTTTCCTTTTTCAATAAAGGGATAAAAGATAAGAATTGTTTCAAACCCCAGAAATTCCAATGCGGAGTGCTTTGCAGATATAAGCATGTCAAAAGGTGAATGCGTAAAAATAGGTAAAATATTACGGAAATGTGCATACTTCATTGGATAAATTAAAAAAAATATCACGAAAATAGGAAGCACAATACCCCAAAAGCATATCCCTGTCACAGAGCGGAAGCCGCCTTTTATAATGTAGTAAGTGACTAATAAAAACATAAGGGTAAGTTTCCATAACTTAATGGTAGGGAAAATCCAAACTTGTATCACTTCCATATATGTACGAAGAACAGTAAGGCAAAATAATAAGCAATAAAGAGTGAAAATTACAGAAAATATAGAGCCAATCCATTTTCCAAAGGTTGTTGTATGAATGCTAATTAAATCTCCGTCTTTTTCAAGCATTTTTAACATACAAACCAGTACAATATGAGTTGCAATTCCCGCAATAATAAGAGAAATCCAGGCATCATAACCAGCGTTTTTTAAAATTACACGTTGATATCCGAGAATTCCTATACCAATCTGGAGAGAATGCAATAAAATAAATGCAAAATATGGAGAGACAGTTTTTGATGTATTCATTGTATTCATTGCTCATTTCACCTCACTATTCACCGATTCCAGATTGTACAATATTAAGATCTAAATTTATATCTACTGCTACATTTTTATACATATTTCGAATTTGTTTTATATTCCATTTTCTCGTATGGCTTCTAATTTCATCTCGTATTCCTAAAGGATCAATTTCCTTTTCTTGAAATTGTTTTATTAAATCTTCGCAGTCTTTTTCAACATTTCGTTCAATTTGTTTTCTTATATAGTTGATATTTGTTTTTTTTCTTAAATCAATCCAATTGGGGGAGTTTTTAATTAATCCATTTAATTTTAAATGGATTTTTACTTTTGGTATGTCGCCAGTTTGATCTATATCATACTTGTTTTCTCCAGCTAAGTTTTGTATAACAACCATACCTTTATGCTTATCTTTTTTTATTGCTGCTTCGTAACGTCCATTTTTCGTAGGATTAATAAGTAATTTTGCTAAAACAGAATGTCTTTTATCTGTATACATGACTACTTTATCGCCTTTTAAAAAGGCAAGTCCTTTGACAGCGATAGAATGATTATCGTCCATTTTAATATAAGGAACATAGGCATCACATACAGAAGAGTAATAATTATATAAAAAAATGTTTAATGTGGTTTGTGGAATGTTCTCATTTCGTATATTTTGCTCGAGTAAATCGGCAATATATAAAGAACCATTTTTTTTTCCGTAATTTAAAAGCTCTTCAGCCGATCCATCTACAATTGCTAGTTGTACATCACGCCCGATATTTGGGTCACGTTGTAAGTTAGTAATAATTTCTCCCATTCCGCGTTCTCCTAGCGTTTTTCCAAATAGGACGACACGCATTTGACCTACAACGCCATTGTGAGGAGATTTCGCATTTAATCGTGAAGCGATTGTTTCAAGGGAACGAGCAGATGTTGATTGCGTCTCTGGCTTAGACTTTACACCATGTGTGTATTCAGGGAATAAGATAGTTCCTTGGAATCTTTTGTTTTTTGTGATGTCAAATCCAGCAATATGAATAATACGCTGTGTATCCACTATATAGGTTTGTGTACAGCCAGTTTGTAAAATGAAGAAGATAATGATAAGGTGCAATAAAATTTTTTTCATTCATTCTCACCATCACGTTTTTGCTTCGCTTTGTTTGGATTATAGCGCCATTTTGATTTTGGTCTAAGAAAAGAAGGTCTTTGAGCCGTTTGACTAAATGGTAATCGAAGAAAACCTTCTGCTGTACCTAAACCACGAAATGGATATAAAGGTAATAAATAAGGTGATCCAAGTGATTTTAATTTAATTAAATGAGCTAAAATGAATACAAATCCGACAATAAGGCCTAATCCTCCGAATGCACCGGCTAAAAGAATAAGTGGAAAGCGTAATAACCGGATAGTAGAAGACATCTTTACGGTTGGTGTTGTGAAAGATGCAAGAGCGGATAAAGCGACTGCAATTAATAAAATTGTACTTGTCAAAGCCGCCTCCACGGATGCTTGGCCAATTACAATCCCCCCAACAATCCCAATCGTTTGTCCGACTTTCGTTGGTAAACGTGCTCCTGCTTCACGAAGCAATTCGATTGTAATTTCTAAAAAGAGTGCTTCTAGAATAGGAGGGAAAGGTACGTTAGCTCTCGAGAAAATAATAGGACCTAGTAAATCGGCAGGAATCATTTGATAATGATATGTTAAAGCCGCTGTATAAATAGCGGAGGAAAAAAGAGAAAATATAGCCCCAAAAAAACGAATAATACGAAAGAACGATCCAATCATCCACGGTAAATAATAATCTTCTGGTGAAATGAAAAAATCCAGTAACGTTGTTGGTCCTGATAAAGCATATGGAGAGCCATCTGTTAAAATCAAAACTTCCCCGTTAATTAACGCAAATACAGCTCGATCTAATCGTTCTGTAGGTAATAGAACAGGAAAAGGTGAATTGCTATTATCACTAATAAATTGCTCAATCATAGTTGAATCAAATGGGACATCAAAGTCAATGTCTTCTAGCCGTTGTATTGCGGTGTTGATAAATTGTTCATTTGTAACTCCTTCTATATAAGCAACTGCTACTTTCGTTTTTGATATAGATCCGACGATAACTTCTTTAAAAATGAGTTGCTCCGTTACAATATTTCGGCGTAATAAGTGTATATTTGTATCAAGGTTTTCAACAAAACCGATTTTAGGCCCGATTACGCTATACTCATTTTCTGTATCGTTATATAATCGTGTTCCTAAAACAGTACTTTCAGCACGAATTAAAGCATATTGATCGGGATTCGAATTGTTTTTTAAGCGTATTAAAATATATCCACCTAATAATTTCTCACGAATATCATCAATAGAAGGGGAGGTAATAATATCTTCAATAGAGACGATATTACATAAATCAGAGATATTTTGAATTTGTTCCGATTCTTTTTTTAGAGGAGTTAAAATAAATTGTTTAATAATAAGTGCTTCCACGACAGATTTATAATAAAACAAGCATAACGTTGCATCTTCAAGTACGTTATAAGAAACAAAATCGCTTGATTCTTTCATGGTTTGTATAAATTCTGGGATAGAACAAAGTGTTTTTGTATTAGTCTTTTTTGATTTCTTAGATGATAAACCGAACATTTTCTCACCCCTAACTTACATCATTTACTTGTGTTAGTTTTTGGGAAAGACGGGAATTTATACTTAAAAATTGAAAGTTCATAAAGAAAAGGAAGAGTGGTGAATGGCTCTTCCTTTTTAGCATTTTAATTTGTTTTTTGTTCTTTAATAGACTTCACTAATTTCATCATTTCCGCTCGTATATCTTCTCTTTTTACATTTAATTTTTCGGCAATTTGTTTAATGTCCATTCCATCTTTTTTCATTTTTAATACATCATCAAGAGGGGTATTGCTTTTTTGAGAGATGATTGTTAACACAGTAAGATGACGCAATTTGATGTTATATTCTTTCATTTTTTGCTTTAGCTGATCCGGTGTGGATTTTTGCATAGTTGCTAACTGTTGTAGCAGTGCTTGCTTTGTTTCTTTATTCAGATGATGCTTTTTCAGCTTACTTGGATCTACACCGAAATGCTCGGCTGTTTTCTCCCAAGATTTATTTTGCTTATAGTAAGATAAAACATCTTTTATTTCTTGTTTACTGATTCTTGCAATGTGAGCAGCTCTCCAAATTTCATGTTTGTTATAGCCAAGTTTTTCTAGCGATTGCATTTCTTCTTCTGAAATTGGTTTATGATGATGCATTGTTACTTCTTTTGGCGTGGCAGCGGACGTAGGGAAGGTGGATATCCCGCATAATAATGCTGCCATAGTCATACTTACTGCGATTTTTTTGTACATGTAAACTCCTCCTAGATGGATAATGTAGAAAACTGTACACATATCATTTCCATAAAATGTGAAATACTTGTGAACAAGTTAAGTTTTTTTATTCACAGTATGAAATGACGTTTTTAGAAGTTTTCCAACATAAAACATTGATTAATAGTAAAAAACTAAGGTATAATCGAAATTGAAAATCAATATCAATGCCAACAATAAACTTATACATATAGATAAAAATAAGGGAGAGATAAATATGACTACATATACTTCCATCGCTAATGTGATTAAAGAAAGGCGCTCTGTTCGTACATTTACAGACAAAGCGGTAGATAAAGAGTTATTAATTGAACTATTAAACGACGCAACGTGGGCACCGAATCATAAATATCGTGAACCATGGAATTGTAAATTATACATTGGAGAAGGCCGCAAGAAATTAGTAGATGCAGTATTAAACTCTTTCACAGAAGAAGAAAGAGCAAAGCGCGGTAAAATTTTATCAGATCGTTTCTTAAGCACGCCTGCACAAATCGTTGTATATATAAATGAAGATCCGCGTCAAATTCAGCGTGACGAAGATTACGCTGCAACATGTGCATTTATGCAAAACTTCCAGCTTCTTGCTTGGGAACGCGGATTAGGTTGCGTTTGGAAATCAGGCGGATTGAACTACAATCCATTATTTATAGAAGGAATCGGTTTAACAAGAGGACAACGTATCGTTGGAATTCTTCATATCGGCTATTTCGATAAAGCGCCAGAAGGAAAAGCTCGTACTCCGATTACGGAGAAGATGGAGATTATTGAAGGTTAATAGATGAGACATTCTCGTTTTTGCGGGGGTGTCTTTTTATTATGCAATCAATCCTCATGAAAGCTTGTTTTTCATCATACACTTTCTTAAGGGAAAGTGTAAGGAGGGAAAATAATGAGAGCAAGTGACGATAAAGCACTGCAATATGCGATTGCGGAAATTACGGAAATTGCGACGGGATTTGGGCTTGATTTTTATCCGATGCGTTATGAAATATGTCCAGCGGAAATTATTTATACATTTGGTGCATATGGGATGCCAACGCGGTTTTCACATTGGAGTTTTGGAAAACAGTTTTTCAGAATGAAATTACAATACGATTTAGGTCTTAGTAAAATATACGAACTCGTTATTAACTCTGATCCATGTTACGCCTTTTTATTAGATACGAACTCTTTAATTCAAAACAAATTAATTGTAGCGCACGTTTTAGCACACTGTGACTTCTTCAAAAATAATATTCGTTTTTCAAATACGAAGCGAGATATGGTAGAAAGTATGGCGGCAACAGCGGACCGTGTGAAAGCGTATGAGCATAAGTACGGAAAAGCAGAGGTAGAAACATTTTTAGATGCCGTACTTGCCATTCAAGAGCATATTGACCCATCGATTATGCGTCCAAAACTTGCGTGGAGTATTGAAGATTTAGAAGAGGATGTAGAAAAGAAAAAGATATCACAGTACGATGACTTATGGAATTTAGATAATCGAAACAAAAAGAGAGAACGACCTAATATGCATAAAAAGAAGAAAATTCCGCCGCAACCAGAGAAAGATTTACTCCTCTTCATTGAAGAATATAGCCGTGAGCTAGAAGATTGGCAGCGAGATATATTAACGATGATGCGTGAGGAAATGCTATATTTCTGGCCGCAGCTTGAAACAAAAATTATGAATGAAGGCTGGGCATCATACTGGCATCAACGCATACTCCGTGAAATGGACTTAACATCTTCTGAAGCGATTGAATTCGCAAAGCTTAATGCAGGTGTAGTTCAACCATCAAAAACAAGTATTAACCCATACTACCTAGGTATTAAAATGTTTGAAGATATAGAGGAGCGCTACAATAACCCGACAGAAGAAATGAAACGACGCGGTGTAAAACCAGGATCTGGCCGTGACAAAATCTTTGAAGTACGCGAAATCGAATGGGATGTATCATTCTTAAGGAACTACTTAAACAAAGATCTCGTAATGAGAGAAGATATGTACTTATTCCAACGCCAAGGAAAAGAATATAAGGTAATAGATAAAGAGTGGGAACATGTACGTGATCAGCTCGTAAATATGCGTACAAATGGTGGCTTCCCGTACTTAGTAGTAGAAGATGGTGACTACTTAAAGAACGGAGAGTTGTACATTAAACATAGTTACGAAGGAATTGAGCTCGATTTAAAATACTTAGAAAAAGTACTGCCATACATTCATCAGTTATGGGGAAGAACGGTGCATATGGAGTCGATTGTGGAAAGTAAGGGCGTTGTGTTTTCTTATGATGGGAAGATGGTGCATCGGAAGTATGTGTGATGAAAAGAATGGACATAGGATACTGTGTCCGTTCTTTTTATTTGAAAAATTTATTTATATTTTTTACTTAAGGTAAAGAATATGACTAATTGTTTGAGTTTGTTAAGTCAACGTAATTAATAATGATTATCATTATTAATTACGTTGACTTCTGGAAAAAGAAAAACTAGAATTTATAAAGGGATCCTCAATTGTTTGCTATCACTTGTATAGGAGGTAAGTTATGTTGTATAGCTTTATTTCTATAAGATATATGTTGGCTCTTTATAGTTTTGGTGTTCTTTTTATCTTTTTTTGTATAGTATTTTTGGTGAATCAAAAGGTCTATGCAGAAGATGTACCGTGGACATCGGTTTCAAATGAGGGAGAACGTGAACTGTTTCAAGAACAATTATTGTATAGTAATGATCGAAGGGGAGAAGATCTTGTTTCGCCCTCATTTGAAGGGCGAAAACATGGTGGGGAAGATTGGGGAGCATATTTGGAAAATAGTAAGTTAAGTTATTCATCCAACATTCTTACCTATTCTCTTATAGGAATAAATGATCGAATACGGGTTAATGATAGAATTAGCGCTACAGTCCATGTAGCAACTCAGTATAATAGTGGAGAAATTTATGGATGTACAGGAGCACTAATTAGTAAAGATACAGTACTTACAGCTGGACATTGTATTTACAATAAAGAAATTGGTAGATGGGCGACAAATTTTATTGCAACTCCATGGCGTAATGGAGGACAAGCACCGTATTTATCTTTTTATGTTAAAAATAAAGAAAAACAGCCAATAAAAAATTTTGAAATTATACTTATGAAAGACGAATCACCTGAGCCCAGTAAAGAAATTGGGATCTCAATAGGGAAAACAGACGAAGAAGGAAAAGTTATTTGGAGTAATGTAATGAAGGGAAAATATATTATATTTTTGCCGAATAGTAAGACGTAAATAGTTAGAGTTAAAGACAGAGATGAATCGAGAGTAATAAATATATCATTGTAAAAAACGAATCTATTTGGATTCGTTTTTTATTGGTAAGTAAAGTAGTTGAAAAAAATTTAAAAAAGTAAATCCTTTACAATATACCCTTAAGGGTATATGATATTATACAAAGTTATAAAGTAATGTATAATATAGTTACGATTACGGAGGTGGTCTATAGTGGAATATAATCAAGATATGAAAAATAGATTGAAACGTATTGAAGGTCAAGTTCGTGGTGTGCTTCGTATGATGGAAGAAGGAAAAGATTGCCGAGAGGTTATTACACAGTTAACGGCATCTCGTTCTGCACTTGATCGTACAATTGGACTCGTTGTTGGAACGAATTTAGAGCAATGTTTGCGTGAACAGTTTGAAAGTGGTAATGGTTCAAATGAAGAGTTAATTAAAGAAGCTGTTCAATTACTTGTAAAAAGCCGATAATCTGTCAAACGTAAGTGTTGACAGATTTTCAAAAACATTTTAATATACCCATACAGGTATATGTATGTGAATTGTGGAGGAATCGATTATGAGTATAAAAGTGGATATGAGTTTAGATTGTAAAGGTTTGGCTTGTCCGATGCCTATTGTGAAAACGAAGAAGGCGATAGAAGGATTGGCACCAGGGCAAGTGATTGAAGTTAAGGCAACAGATAAAGGATCTACGGTAGATATAAAAAGTTGGGCGAGTAAAGTAGGACATCAATATATCGGGACGAAACAAGAGGGGGATGTATTGGTGCATTATGTTAGGAAAGCAAACGAGCATGAAGTGAATGAAGTTGTGAAATATCCTCATACAATTACGAATGCAGAATTACAGTCTATATTGTCTCATGGAGAAGAGAGCATTGTATTAGATGTTCGCGAAGCAGCGGAATTTTCTTTTGGCCATATTCCATCCGCCATTTCGGTACCATTAGGTGAATTAGACAGCGCAGTGTTAGATGAGACGAAGCAAATTTATGTTATTTGCCGAACTGGTAATCGCAGTGATATAGCTTGCCAAATGTTGAATGAGAAAGGTTATTTAAATGTGAAAAATGTCATTCCAGGTATGGTAGAGTGGCAAGGGAATATAGAGAAGTAAATTTTTTTGAACGAAAATATACCTATGGGGGTAATAAGATGAATGTTAAACCGTTACAAGCAAAAGATGTTGCAGAGAAAGTGTTATTCGGAGAGTTATTTATTTTAGATGTTCGTAATGAGGCGGATTATGAAGATTGGAAAATAGAAGGGAAACAAGTTTCTTCTATTAACAAACCTTACTTTGACTTGTTAGATGGTGTAGATCATATTGTAAGTGAATTACCTAAAGATAAAGATGTTTTAGTAGTATGTGCAAAAGAAGGGTCTTCTATATTTGTGGCAGAGCAATTAACAGAGGCGGGATTACAAAATATTTATTATTTAGCTGGTGGCATGAAAGCTTGGAGTGAATATGTGAAGCCGTTAAAAGTAGGGGATGTACAGGGCGGCGGAAGTATATATCAATTTAATCGTCTTGGAAAAGGCTGTTTATCTTATATGGTTGTTTCTAACGGTGAAGCAGCAGTTATTGATGCGGTAAGGACAGCCGAGGCATATGAAGAGTTTGTGAAAGAGCATGGCGTTACGATTACGAATGTAATGGATACACATTTACATGCAGACCATATTTCTGGTGGACGTAAGTTAGCTGAAAAGGTAGGTGGTACGTATTGGTTACCGCCAAAAGATGCCGAGGAAGTTGTTTTCTCATACGAACCGCTTGTTGAAGGATCTGTTATTACGGTGGGGGGTACTAAAATTGTAATTGACGCATTATACTCACCAGGGCATACGATTGGAAGTACGTCATTCATTGTTGATGATTCTTATTTATTATCAGGCGATATTTTATTTGTAGATTCAATCGGGCGTCCTGATCTTGCTGGTAAGGCTGAAGATTGGGTGAGTGATTTAAGAAATACGTTATATACACTTTATAAGGAACTGTCTCAAGATTTAATTGTTTTACCAGCCCATTATTCAAAAATAAGTGAAATGGATGAAAGAGGTGTTGTGAGTGCGAGCTTACAAGATTTATTTAAAGAGAATGTAGGGTTAAATATTGCTGATGAAATAGAGTTTCGTAAAGCTGTGACAGAGAACTTACCGCCACAACCAAATGCATATGAAGAAATTCGTCAAACGAATATGGGGAAAATTCATCCGAGTGTGGAAGAAGAGCGAGAAATGGAGATTGGCCCAAATCGTTGTGCAGTGCATGAGTCATTATAAAAATAACAAATTGGAGGAATTGATCATGAATATAAAACAAGTATTAGATGCGAAAGGTTTAGCATGTCCAATGCCGATTGTAAGAACAAAGAGAGCAATGGATGCTTTAGACACTGGAGAAGTGTTAGAAATACATGTAACGGATAAAGGGTCAGTTAAGGATATTCCAGCGTGGGCAAATAAAAGTGGTCATGACATTGTAAAGCATGAAGAAGAAGGCGATGTACTAAAGTTTTGGATTAAGAAGGCGTAGTAAAGAAATAATTTTATAAATATAGAGGGGGAGTTATATGAACACAATATTAAGTACGCTTTTCATTGTACTTGCTGCAGGATTTGTTATTTCACGTTTTTTACCGGTAAAAGGTGTTCGAAATATAAGTGGAAAAGAATTAAAGAGTATAGTGGGGAAAAAGGGGAAGCAATTTATCGATGTTCGTACAGTAGGTGAATATAGAGGGAATCATATGAAGGGATTTCGAAATATCCCGTTAAATGAGTTAGCTAGTAAAGCAAATCAATTAGATAAAAATGCGGAAGTAATCGTTATTTGTCAGAGCGGGATGAGAAGTAAGCAAGCGGCAAAGGTATTAAAGAAATTAGGATTCCAGCACCTTATCAATGTTTCAGGTGGTATGAATGGTTTGTGAGGAGGACTTTAAAATGAAAGAAATGACAGCAAAAGAATTAGAAGAAAAATTATTACGTAAAGAAGCAGTAAATATTGTGGATGTCCGTGAAGTAGAAGAAGTAGCTGAAGGAAAAATTCCAGAAGCATGTAATATTCCGCTAAGGATATTAGAGTTTCGTATGCATGAGTTGAATAAAAAGAAAGAATATATTATCGTTTGTCGCTCTGGCGCGAGAAGTGCAAGAGCCGTTCAATTTTTAGAAGGTTACGGTTTTCGAGCAATCAATATGGTAGGTGGTATGTTAGCTTGGGAAGGTAAAGTCATATAGCATAGAGATAAAAGGTTTGAGCCTTTTTATAAATAATTAAATACCCCTATAGGTAATTCGAAGGAGGAACAATATGGAACAACAGAAGAAAACGACAATCGTGTTATTTAGCGGAGATTACGATAAAGCAATGGCTGCTTATATTATTGCAAATGGTGCAGCGGCGTATGACCAAGAGGTAACTATTTTTCATACTTTCTGGGGATTAAATGCTTTAAGGAAAGATGAACATGTGAATGTAAAGAAAACATTTATAGAAAAAGTATTTGGAAAAATGATGCCACGCGGTGCCGATAAGATGGGATTATCCAAAATGAATTTTGCTGGCATGGGGCCAAAGATGATTAAAGGCATTATGAAAAAACATAACGCAATGCCTTTGCCAGATTTAATTGATTTGGCGAAAGAACAAGGAATTAAACTTGTAGCTTGTCAAATGACAGTAGATTTATTAGGGTTAAAAGAGGAAGAGATTATGGAAGGGATAGAGTTTGCAGGCGTAGGGGCATATTTAGCAGATGCTTCGGATGGGAATGTAAACTTATTCATTTAAATCACCTTCTTTTTAGAAGGAGGGGGATGTAAGGTGAGTTTAGTATTATTACTTTTTATAATTGGGTTTATAGGATCGTTTATATCAGGAATGGTTGGAATTGGCGGTGCGATTATTAATTATCCGATGATCTTATACATTCCAGTATTGTTAGGATTTACTGGTTATACGTCACATGAAGTGAGTAGTATTACAGCGGTACAAGTATTCTTTGCAACTTTTGCAGGCGCATGGGCTTATCGGAAAAGTAATGATATGGATAAAACGTTAGTTGTGTATATGGGAGCTAGTATTTTAATAGGAA
This sequence comes from Bacillus sp. AFS012607, assembly GCF_002558005.1. Classification (NCBI taxonomy): domain Bacteria; kingdom Bacillati; phylum Bacillota; class Bacilli; order Caryophanales; family Bacillaceae; genus Bacillus; species Bacillus sp. AFS012607. The sequence continues at coordinate 114,590 of NZ_NTVM01000015.1, read as the reverse complement.
GTTTCATAGGGAGCTTTGGTGCTAACGTATTAGAGGAACATACGGTCAATGTTGTTTATGCAGCGTTAGCAACAATTGCTGCTATTATGATGTTCGTACCGAAACGAAATAACAGTGGTGAAGTGACATATAATAAATGGTTAGCAAGCTTGTTAGCGTTTATTGTAGGAGGAGCATCAGGCATTATAGGTGCTGGCGGTTCTTTCTTATTAGTACCGATTATGTTAGTTATTTTAAAATTGCCGATACGTACAACAATAGCAACATCTATCGCTATTACGTTTATTTCCTCAGTAGGGATTACGACTGGAAAAGTGATAACTGGTCAAGTAGTTGTAATTCCAGCTCTTATTATTGCGGTTGCAAGTATCTTTGCTGCGCCGCTTGGAGTGCGAGTCGGGAAGGGGACCAATCAAAAAGCACTGCAATATATGTTATCGATTTTGATTGTAGGCACTGCTGTTAAAATGTGGATTGATATGATATCGAAATAAAAGGATGGGCTGCTTGTAGCCCATCCTTTTATTTATGCCCAAATAACTTTCATTAAGTTTTTATATTCGTCATTTGCTAATTTATATAGCATTCTCGTATGTTCAAAGACAAGTGCTGGATTAAAGTTTGGTTCTGAGAATGCAAGAGATGCTGAAATATCAATTGCATTTTGCTTGTTTAATGTGAATTTTGCAAAGCGATAAGATGTGTTTAATTCATTAATGACATGTAAAATATCATTTGTTGATGTTGCATCAGGCACGTGAGCAACATTGAAGCAGTATATATCCACCGTAGGATGTTCGTTTTGGAAAGCAGCGATAAGTTGAATTTTTGCGCCAGCTTCTGTCTCTAATCCTACTGAAAAATGAACAGAGCCATCATTTTCATCTATATTTTCTTCCATGTATATATCGTTGGATTTTAAGTAGTCTTTAAAATCTGAGATGTTATGTTTTACTGCAGCTTTCATATGTATGAGCCCCCTGATAATTGGAATAGATTGCTACTATTTATTATAATTTAAAAATATTAAAAAAGATAGTTAGAAAGTTCTGATTTTTGATTCTGACGAAATAAAAAGAAGCAGTACTCTACCTCCATAGAGTACTGCTTCTTTACTATTCATTGTCGTTAGACGATGTTTCTGTATCTTCACTGCTATTTTTGTTCTTATTTTTCACTTCATTGTTACTTGATTCGCGTTCACTTGAATTTTCAGACTTAGATTCTTTTGTCTTTTTCGAATCAGAGTCTGAGTCAGACTTTGTATATGCAGGTAGCCCAAGATGAGTACGAAGTTCATTTGTAACATTAGCTAATTCTTTTTTATCTGGATTGTAGTAGTAAGTTCGACCACCACCAGCAGATTTGCTACATGTATCGTCACCTTTTGCCATATAGCAATCATCACCTTGGATTTGTAATTTCTCAATTTCCGAATCCGATCCGTACTTATAGAATGAAAGCATATCATCAAATGTTAAGTTTGTAACGAATTGTCCGTTAATATCATCAATGATGTTGCCAACTTTTGTTACAGAACCAGCATTTGTTAGTTTCTTTAAAATAGCTTCGATAACGAGTTGTTGACGTTGTCCACGCATTGCATCACTATCGATGTGTCTTGTTCTAGCAAGAGCAAGAGCTTCTTCGCCATTTAACTTTTGAACACCTTTTTCTAGGTGAATTGCCTCAGCATTATCATTGCTATCTTGCTCAGTAAATTCAACTGGTACATCAACTTCAACACCGCCCAAGTCATCGACGATTTTTATAAATGATTTAAAGTTAAATTTCACAAAATAATCGACAGGAACATTCATTAATTTTTCAACTGCATCAATGCTTGCTTGTGGTCCACCATTTTTTCCGTTTTTAGCAGAACCGAATGCATGAGCATGTGTAATTTTATCTTTTTTCTTTTCTATTGGAATATAAGTATATGTGTCACGTGGGATACTTAATAGTTTAACAGTTTTGCTATCTTTATTAAATGTTGCAAGTAAAAGCGCGTCTGTTCTTATAGCTTCACCATATTCTTTTCCTCGGACATCGCTTTCATCAACACCCATTATTAAAACAGAGACGTTATTTGTAATAGGTTTAACAGCTTTATCTCGTAAATCTGATTTATCACCGCGTGCTAAATCGTGTGCGGCATTTCGAACAGCAGAAGATGCTTTATTTACTAAAAACCAAGTATAACCGCCACCTATTAATAAAACGAATAGTATAGCGCTTATAATAATTTTTATTTTTTTCTTATTTTTGTTCGGTTTACTGCGTGTATTTTCTTGCAAAGATGGGTTTTGCTCCATTTCCTGTACTCCTTCATTTGGATTGAAATACGACACTCATATCCACTTATTATAATGAAATTTAGCGAAAAAAAACATTACAAATCATTTACATTTCGTAAAAATTCAATTTATTTATAAAAAGTCAGATTTTCCATATATTCTTTTTTAGATGTAGAATAAGTATAAGGGCTTTTGGTAGAAATGAAAATATATATTATGAGAAAGTGATAGGGAAGTAAGATTTGTTGAAATATAGCCAAGAAGAAATGAGTAAGCTTACTTATTTCTTCTATATAATAAAGAAGAATTTGACGGATAAAGGAGAGAGCATAATGAATCATACATCATTCCGAGCAATCGTTGTGAACGAAACGGAAAATCATCAGTTTGTAAGAAAAGTTGTTGAGAGAGAAGTAAGTAGTTTACCTGAGGGAGACGTATTCATACAAGTTCATTATTCTTCATTAAATTACAAAGATGCCCTTTCAGCTACTGGTAATAAAGGTGTTACGAGAACGTATCCTCATACGCCAGGAATTGATGCCGCAGGAGAAGTTATGAGAAGTGAAGATAACTCCTTTAATGTAGGAGATCAAGTTATTGTAACGGGATATGACTTAGGTATGAATACCTCTGGTGGTTTCGGAGAATATATTCGCGTCCCATCATCTTGGGTCGTGCCTTTACCAGAAGGAATGTCATTAAAGGAAAGTATGATGTATGGGACAGCAGGTTTTACTGCTGCTTTGTCGGTATATAAGCTTATTGGAGCAGGAATTAATCCTGGTATGGGAGACGTTCTAGTAACTGGTGCTACAGGCGGCGTAGGGAGTGTAGCTGTTAGTATTTTAAGTAAGTTAGGGTTTAATGTAGTAGGAGCGACAGGGAAAATGGAAGAGGAACAGATGCTACTACGTCTAGGAGCGAAAAAAGTGATTCATCGCGCGGAATTGAATGATGAATCAGGAAGACCAATGTTAAAAGGGATATACGCCGGAGTTATCGATACTGTAGGTGGACATATGTTAGAAACAGCTTTAAAAACAGTAAAGTATGGTGGTTGTGTAACGACATGCGGTAATGTGGCAGGACAGGAATTACATACAACGGTATATCCGTTTATTTTACGAGGCATAAGCCTTTTAGGGATAGATTCCGTGCAATGCCCGGTGGATGTGAGAAGAGATGTGTGGACATTGTTAGCGGATGAATGGGAAAATTCAAAGTTAGCGTCTTATACAGAAGAATGTACATTAGAAGAATTAGATGAGAAGTTTGCACTTATATTGCAAGGAAAGTTAAAAGGAAGAACAGTTGTTAAAATAAAGTGAAAAAAGAGACGCTTAATGTAGCGTCTCTTTTCTTCATTATAATGATTGTTTTAAATTGATTTTTCCTTGTTCACCTAAAACACCGTCAGCGATATTTACAGCGTGATCGCCAATGCGTTCTAAGTTACTTACCATATCGACGAAGATGATACTTGCATCACCTGAACAGCTACGCTCGTTTAGACGTAATACGTGACGTTTACGAAGAACACGTTCCATTTGGTCGATTTTGCGTTCTTTTGCAATAACAGTTTGAGCTAGTTCGGTATCGAAGTTTGTTAAAGCTTCAACTGAGTCTTGCAGTGTTGAAATCGTTAATTCCAGCATTTCGTTTAATTCACCTAATGCTTCGTCTGATAGTGAAACACGATTTGAAATTTGGAAATCTACAAGTTCTACAAGGTTTTCTACATGATCACCAACACGTTCAATATCTCCAACAACACCTGCTAAAACGGAATGTTTTTCAGAATCCGTAGGTGAAAGCGGCTTTTCAGATAGTAGAACTAAATACTCGGTAATTTTTTTATCTAAATTGTTAATAGCTCCTTCTAATTGAGTAGCCATGTCAGCGTGTTTTTTGTCTTGTGTATTTAAAAATTGGTTTGCTTCTTTTAATCCATGTAATGAAAACTCAGCCATACGGATAATTTCTTTTTGAGCTTCTGTTAAAGCGATAGCTGGAGATTGCTCAATAAAGATTGGGTTTAAATGTTGCGGTTTGAAATCAATAGCAGAGTCTTCGCCGCGAATAAGTTTTGTTACAATCCATGCTAATACAGCGATGAATGGGAATTGAATAACTGCATTTGTTACGTTAAATGTTCCGTGTGCAAATGCAATTGTCATTTCTGGATTTAAGTTTAATGATGTTTGGAAATATTGAATTAAGCTTGTAAATGGTACTAATAAAATCGTAAATATAATTGTACCGACGATATTAAAGATAACGTGAACTAATGCTGCACGTCTTGCGGCAATAGAAGTACCGATTGCTGCTAATACAGCTGTAATTGTTGTACCGATGTTATCACCGAATAATACAGGAAGGGCAGCTTGTAAATCGATTGCACCTTGACCGAATAATTCTTGCAAAATACCGATTGTTGCGCTTGAGCTTTGTACAATTAAAGTGAAGACTGTACCGACAACAACTCCTAAAATTGGGTTATCACTCATACTAACCGTTAATTCTTGGAATGATTCTAAAGAGCGAAGAGGTTTCATACCTGCGCTCATTAATTCCAAACCGAAGAATAACATACCAAAGCCGAATATAACTTGACCTAAAGAATGTACTTTTTTATTTTTAAAGAAGAATAATAAGATAGCTCCAACTGCCATAATTGGGAGAGCGTATTCTCCGATTTTAATTCCGATAATAAATGCAGTAACTGTCGTACCGATGTTTGCACCCATAATAACACCGATTGCTTGTCTTAATGTCATAAATCCTGCGCTTACAAGTCCGACTGTTAAAGCGGTTGTTCCTGAGCTTGATTGGATTAATACCGTAACTAACATACCTGCTAGTACACCCATGAGTGGGTTTGTTGTAAAACGATCTAGAATATCACGAAGACGATCTCCAGCTGCTTGTTGCAGTCCATCGCCCATGTATTTAATCCCGAATAAGAAAATACCTAATCCACCAATGAACTGGAAGATCATATCTTGAACATTATATTCCACGCATTCCACTCCTTAAATTTCATGTACGATGTAATTATTAACTGAACCTTGAGTCACTGTAAACGGTTTGCTAGTAAAATTTACACTAAATTTACAAAGGGTAGAAAAGTTTACAATACCTTAAAGAAACAGCTGTATTTTATTGGTTTTCATCTTGTATAAATCTTAATTTTGTAAAGAAATCATACTTTTTAGAATAGTATTGTTCAGTTGAATATCAAGGAAAGCGTCTGCGAGTTCATCGTATATTTTTTGATGAAAGTTAAAAAAATATGTAGGAAAATGCATGTAGTTTTATAACAGCAAAACGAGAGAAAACAATTTTTTTAACACGATAAAAAAGCCACTGGATTATCCAGCAGCTTTTTCCGTGTTTTTATCGCCATACTTTTGTTTTCTTATGCTTGTAATGTAAATGAAGAGAAAAGCAATAAGTAATAGAGAGGAGTAACGATATACAGTTGCATAGTTTGTAAAATGAGCAATAAATCCAAATATAATCGCTCCAGCGCCGATTCCAAGGTCAAATGCGGAGAAGAATGTAGCTGTTGCTACGCCGCGTCGATGCGGTGCTACGCGGTCAATCATCCATGCTTGTAGTGCAGGTTGGATCGCTCCAAAACCACTTCCGTAACATGCTGCAGCAATAATTAAGCTCGGAATTGTCGTCGTATACGACAATAAAATAATGCCTGTAAACGTTATAATAACTCCCGGAATGATGACGAATGTATGGCCTTTCGCATCATATAGCCTTCCAGAGAATGGACGAGTTACAGCAATTGCTAGTGCATTACATAAAAAGAAGAGGCTAATATCAGCTATGCCGACTTCTGTAGCAAATAGTGTGATAAAACTTCCGATTCCTCCGTACATTAATGTAATACATAATATTAATAATGAAGGAAGTAAAGCTTTACGCTCAATAAATCCATCGAGAAAAGTACTAGATGATTGTTGTGGCGGCTGTTTCGTTTTTTGGATTTGAAGTAGTTTCGTTAATATTAACGAAACAATTGTGCACGATAGTGCACATAAAAAAAGAATTGTGAAGTTATATGTTTGCATGAGCCATAGTCCTATAAGTGGACCGAGGGCCATTGCAATTGTTCCAGAAAGGCCAAAATATCCCATGCCTTCTCCGCGGCGAGCTGAGGGAATTAAATCAGAAACGACAGTTCCATATGTAGTCGTTGTAATACCGAAACCAGCTCCGTGTAAAATACGAACAGCAAGCAAGAGAAAGATAGTTGAGGCGAAAAGGTAACTGCCCATAGCGAGTAAACAGATAGCAGTACCGATCATTAAAATGATTTTTTTATTAAATTTTTGCAAGGCGTTCCCAGTTAGCGGTCTAACAAAAAGTGCCGCAACGGTAAACATACCGACAACAAATCCGATATTGGAACTTGTGCCACCAATTTCTTTCACATAAACAGGTAAGGTTGGAATTAACATTTGAAACCCTAAAAACATACATAAGTTTGCAAAAATTAAAGCAACAAACTCTTTTGTCCATAACGGTTCTCGTTTTACGAGTATTGCTTCTCCCATATATTCATCCCCTATATAAAATTTTCCCGCTATTCACGGGCAGTAAAACTCCCACCTCAAAATCGGACTGGAGCAAAGAAGTTAGGTGGGAAATCAACTGCCCGATTGGTTCAACTAATAATCAGTGGGGGATGAACACCCCCCTCACTGATTAAAGTTTCACTTTATCTCTTTTCTTTCGAGTATATGTATTGGCCAATGCAACAGTCAAGGAAGGTGTCTTGAAAACGGATAACAATTTTTAAGGCGAAAAACTGACAAATTTGTGTAAAAGCTACACAACTATGAAAAAAAGATGTAAAGTATAGATGTATAGACTTGTAGGTGTTAAGAATGATAGAAATTGTTTTTTCTTTAAAGAAAGCGGATTCGAAAAAGTAGTGAACAAGAAGGGGAGATATACTTTTTCACTACATATATTTGAAAAGGTTTACAATATGATGAAGAAAGAGGCGTGTACATATGAGACGATTAGGTATTTCTATTTATCCAGAACATTCAACAGTAGAGAAAGATAAGGAGTATTTAACATTAGCAAGTAAATATGGATTTACACGTGTGTTCACATGTTTATTATCTGTGGATGGAGAAAAAGAGAAAATTATAGAAGAATTTAAAGAAACGATCTCTCATGCGAATGCATTAGGGTTCCAAGTATTAGTTGATATTAGTCCATCTGTTTTTGAACAATTTGGTATTTCGTATAATGATTTATCATTCTTCCATGAATTAGGTGCGTACGGTATTCGTTTAGATGTTGGTTTCTCAGGATTAGAAGAATCAATTATGACTTATAATCCGTATGGTTTGAAAATTGAGATTAATATGAGTAATGGTACGAAGTATGTAGATAACATTATGAGTCATAGACCAAATCGTGAAAATTTAATTGGTTGTCATAATTTTTATCCGCATCGTTATTCAGGGTTATCATACGATCATTTCATTAAATGCTCGAAACAATTTAAAGATTACGGTATGAGAACGGCTGCTTTTATTTCATCATTTGATGCAACATACGGACCTTGGCCAGTAACAGAAGGGTTATGTACATTAGAGCAGCATCGTGAATTACCGATGACAACACAGGCGAAGCATTTATTTGCGACGGAATTAATTGATGATGTTATTATTGCAAACGCATATGCGTCAGAAGAAGAATTACAAGCACTAGGTGCATTAAATAAAGAGAAACAAACATTTGATATAGAACTATATGATACAACGACAGAATTAGAAAGAATTATCGTATTAGACGAACCACATTTTTATCGCGGAGATGTATCTGAATATATGATTCGTTCTACACAAAGTCGTGTGAAATATAAAAAAGAAGAGTTTAAACCTCATAATACGCGTGAAATTAAGCGTGGAGATTTATTAATTGATAATGAACAATATGGCCAGTATAAGGGCGAATTACAAATTGCATTAAAAGATATGGTGAATACAGGAAAAACAAATGTAGTTGGTCGAATTATAGAAGAAGAAATTTTCTTATTAGATTATTTACAAGCATGGGATAAATTCGGATTCATATTAAAGAAATAGAGAGAATATAAAGGGGAAAAACTACTGATTTCAGCAGCTTTTCCCCCTTTATATATAAAGAGCGAGAGGAAGAGCTATGACAAAGGTGCAGCAGCGATTAATTTCTATTTTAGAGGAGTTTTTAGAAGAGAAATCGATGTTAAATCGAGCTTTTTTAGCGGGCCGTTTACATGTATCAACGAAGACGATTCAAAAGGATATAAAATTATTAAATGATATATTGGAAGAAAACGGAGCGAAAATCGAATCGCAAAGAGGGACTGGGTACGAATTAGAAATTATACAAACGAAGAAATTTGAAGACTTTTGTGTGAGTCTATTTCAAAAACAGACGGAAAAGATCCCAACTTCTTATGAAGAAAGAATAGCGTACATTCTGCAGCGTGTTTTAACGGCAGAGGGATATGTGAAGCTTTCAGAATTAGCGGAAGAGATTTATGTGAGCAAATCAACGGTTAATTTAATTATGAAAGATGTTACAGATATATGTGGTCGCTATAAATTACAAATTGAGAAGAGACCGTATTATGGTATACGTATTGTTGGAGAGGAATTTAATATTCGTTCTTGTTTATCACAATATGGTTTACCGCGTTATGACCATACTCCGTTTCATGAGCAATTTGAGCAGACGGAGACATATTTATCGCTACCTTATATATCACACATCCGTTCAATTATATTAAAGTATATTGAAGGTGGAACAATATATTTATCTGATATAGAAATTGATAATTTAGTCATTCATATTGCAATCGCATTAAAGCGTTGTCAAAGTCAACATTATATGAAAGAACTGCATACGGAGCAATCAAAACTTATAATAAAGAAAGAATATACAATTGCGAAGCAGATTTTAGGAGATTTAGAGAAAGAGTTGAAATTTTCATTTCCAGAAGAAGAAGTATTATATGTGACGATGCATTTATTAAGTACTGCTGTTACAACGAGAGATCGCTATGAAAATGTAGAAGAGCTATTAGGAAAAGATATATATGCATTTATGCAACATATTCTTTTTAAAGTAGCGGAAGAACGGAATCTTATTTTTTATTATGATGAAGAATTATTATTTGGATTTGGTATTCATTTAAAAACGTTATTAAATCGTTTGAAGTATAAGTTAAATACGAGAAATCCTCTTTTGGCAGAAGTGAAAAAGAATTATCCGTATGCTTTTGAAATTGCGGTTCTTGTTGGAGATATCATTGGTGAATATACGGGTGAATCGATCCCTGAAAGTGAAATTGGCTATATTGCAATTCACTTCGGCGGAGCGATGAGCCGTTTGCAGGAGCAAAATCAAAAGAAAAGATGCTTATTAGTTTGTGCGACTGGTCAAGGAAGTGCACAACTATTAAAATATAAAATTTTATCACAGTTCCGAGATAAATTAGAGATTGTAGGTATTACAGGCTATTATCAATTGAAAGTAGAAGATCTTTATAAAGAAAAAATAGATTGTATTATTAGTACGATTCATATACCGAGTGGCTTGCCTGTTCCAGTTATAAAAGTGAATTCAATATTTGATGATAAAGAGATTAAATCGATTGGTCAGCGGTTGTTTACGCATGTGAATAATAGTGTGCAGCCTTATATTAAGGAAGATTTAATTTTTTTAAATCATAGTGCTTCTACGAAAGAGGATGTTATTCAGTTTTTATGTGAGAAAGCTGCTGAGAAACATTATGTACAAGAAAACTTTTATGCTTCTGTTATGGAAAGAGAAAATACGTCTCCGACAGCGGTTGGGAATTCAGTTGCAATCCCGCATCCGATGCAGTTATTAAGTGAGGAAACTTTTTTGATGTTTTGCACACTTGAAAAGGCTGTTGATTGGGGAGATAAAAAAGTACAAGTAATTATTTTATTTAGTGTAAAGCGCAATAATAATGAAGATTTGCAAAGGCTTTATGATTTTTTATATGATATTATGTCTAGTCAAACTACGATAGAGAAACTTACTCAGACCGAGGTAATTGAAGATTTTCAAGAGATTTTATTATCATTTTGAAAAAGTATATAAAAACTTCCGTTACATAACGGAAGTTTTTTATGTTTAATTGTATGCGTTTTCATAATAAGATAAAAATATAGAAAACATATAGCTTGGGGGAATTTAAAATGGCTGATATGCAAACTCCATTTGCATTAATTTTACATGGTGGCAATGCGAGAAGTGCAGCGCTTGAAGCAATCGCTTTTGCAAGACAAGGAGATTTTGAGAATGCGGGTGAAAAGATGAAACTTGCTAGTGAGGAAATTTCAGCAGCACATCGTATTCAAACGGATTTAATTCAAGAAGAGGCAAGAGGAAATCATACAGAAATCAGTTTACTGTTAGTGCACGCACAAGACCATTTAATGAATGCAATTACAGTGAAAGAACTAGCTGAAGAATTTATTACTCTTCATAAACGAGTAGAAGAGAAAGTGACAGTATAAGATGTATATTTTATTATGTTGTGCAGCAGGCATGTCAACGAGTATGGTCGTAAGAAAAATGCAAGAAGAGGCAAAGAAACAGGAGAAGAATTATAAAATTAAGGCGGTTGATTCAGAACTTGTGAAACTTGAAATAAAAGAAGCCGATGTCGTTTTAATCGGTCCACAAGTGAAATATTTATTTCCAGCTGTAGAGTTTCTTGCAAACTCATACAACATACCAGTTGCAATTATAGACCAACGAGATTATGGCATGTGTGATGGTTTGAAAGTGCTTAGGCAAGCAGAACAATTAGTTTTAGCATAATTATATCTTTTTAAATATAAACATTATAATGTTATAAAGTTTATTTCATTCTTTTATAGTAGAGAGAAAGAGGAGGGCTATTGATGAATGGGTTTATGAGTTTTATGGAACAAAAGATTATGCCAACAACGCAAAAGATTGCAGGACAACGACATTTATTGGCAATTCGAAATGGGGTTATTTCTACATTACCGTTAACGATCGTCGGGTCATTTTTCGTTATCTTTTTAAATTTACCAATTGATGCATATATGGAATGGATTGCACCGTTTCGCCATATTTTAGATATTCCATTCCGATTTACAGTAGGACTAATGGCCTTATACGCAGCGTTTGGAGTAGGGGCTTCGCTCGCGAACTTTTATCAGCTCAATCAATTAAGTGCAGGGCTACTATCTGTACTCGCCTTTTTACTAGCATCAGTTGAACCAATTCAAATTACGAAAGCTGTACCAGGTGTTATTGATGCAGGTCGATATATTTCAGTAGGAACATTAAGTGCAACGTCTTTATTCGGCGCAATTGTGACAGCATTAATTGCAGTGGAAATTTATCATTTTATGATTAAGCATAATATCTCAATAAAATTACCAGACAGTGTACCACCAGCAGTTTCAAATTCGTTTGCAGCATTAATTCCAACATTAGTAGTTATTCTTTTATTCTGGGGCATTCGCTACGGTTTGAAATTCGATGTAAATACAACAATTACATACTTAATCGCACCATTAAAATCAGTACTAGTAGGAAATAACTTATTCGGTGGTTTATTAACAGTATTCTTAATCGTGTTCTTCTGGTCATTTGGTATACATGGACCGGCAATTTTAGGACCAATCATTCGTCCGATGTGGGATTCCGCAATTCTTGAAAATATGGAAGTGTTCACGGCTACAGGAAATGCACATCAGTTACCAAACTTATTTACAGAGCAGTTCATTCAATGGTTCGTATGGATTGGCGGATCTGGCTCAACGTTAGCTTTAGTAATTATGTTTATGTTCTCTAAATCTAAGTTCCTAAAAGAGTTAGGTAGATTATCATTCGTACCAGGTTTATTCAATATTAACGAGCCAATTATTTTCGGGGCACCAATTGTAATGAACCCAATCTTAATTATTCCGTTCGTTATTACACCGTTAGTGACAACGACAGTATCATATTTCGCAGTTGTTTCAGGTATGATTCCACTCATGATGGCGAAATTGCCATTTACGATGTTAGCACCAATTGCAGCGGTGATTAGTACGGACTGGACAATTATGGCTGGTGTACTTGTACTTGTTAACTTTGTAATCTCATTCGTTATTTACTATCCATTCTTCAAAATGTATGAGAAACAACAATTAGCAGGAGAGGAGAAAACAGAATGCTCGGAGCAATTATCATCTTAATTACATTTGTGATCGGACAGTGTATTGCCCATTATTCGAAATGGGTACAAAGTAAATCCTTATTAGTGTTACTACTAGTATCAGTTTTATTTATCGGTTGTTCAATGGGTGCATATGTAATGTTAGGTCTACACTCACCGTACGTAATTATTGTACCGACAATTTTATGTGCAACATGTTTATCTGCAAAATATAGATTTACGACCATGGCATTAATACAACGTGTGAAGGAGATGCAAAAGCATGGAGCGTAAATTAGGGATTTCACTTTATCCAGAACATTCAACGAAAGAAAAAGATATGGCTTATATTTCGTCAGCGGCACGACACGGTTTTTCAAGAATATTTACTTGTTTGTTATCTGTGAATCGTCCGAAAGAAGAAATTATAGCTGAATTTAAAGAGATTATTAATCATGCGAAAGATAACAATATGGAAGTTATTTTAGATGTAGCTCCAGCTGTGTTTGATCAGCTTGGTATTAGTTATAGTGATCTATCATTTTTCGCAGAGTTAGGTGCAGATGGTATTCGATTAGATGTAGGCTTTGACGGATTGACGGAAGCGAAAATGACGAATAATCCGTACGGTTTAAAAATCGAGTTAAATGTAAGTAACGATATTGCGTACTTAGAAAATATTCTTTCGCATCAAGCGAATAAATCAGCTTTAATTGGTTGCCATAATTTTTATCCGCAAAAATTCACTGGTCTTCCGTACGATTATTTCATTCGCTGTAGTGAACGCTTTAAAAAGCATGGTATTCGCAGTGCAGCCTTTATTACATCACATGCCGCAAACATCGGTCCATGGGATATTAACGACGGATTATGTACGTTAGAAGAGCATCGTAATTTACCAATTGAAGTACAAGCGAAGCATTTATGGGCAACAGGGCTAATTGATGATGTCATTATCGGAAATGCTTATGCAAGTGAAGAGGAGTTAGAAAAACTAGGAAATTTAAATCGCTACATGTTACAGCTAAAAGTGCACTTTGTAGACGAAGCGACTGAAGTAGAGAAGAGAGCTACGCTGCAAGAATTACATGTAAGACGCGGCGACATAACAGAGTATATGATACGTTCTACAGAAGTGCGTAAAAAATATAAAGACTATGACTTTCCAGTGCGCGAAAGTGTGCTACAGGAAAGAGGGCAAGTTGTAATTGGTAATAACTCATTCGGAAAGTATAAAGGTGAACTGCAAATCATTTTAAAAGAAATGCCGATAGATGAACGGAAAAATATCGTCGGTACAATTGCGGAAGAGGAGTTATTCTTACTAAATTATGTAGGAGCTTGGACGCAGTTTACTTGTGTGGAATAGAGAAGAGAAGGAGAGGATGCTGTGGCATCCTCTTTTTTCTATTGATATAGTAGTCTATCGTATATAGAATGCAAAGAGATAGATTTCATTTGGACGGGAGAGAAGGAGATGGAAGAGTATATAGATGATTTATTAAGGCGGATGGCTGATGAAGAAACAGAGATTTGGCATCGTGCGTATGATGAAGCAAAAGCGTTAAATGACTTATTAACTTTTCCTTATTTACAGCAGAAGGTAATCAAAGCAAAAAAGGTATCTATGAAGAAAGATATTTATTATTTAATGACGAAACTCGCCATCAATACGAAGGAAATCTATATTGCTGATTATCTTATAGATCGTTTGGAATGTGAACAAATCCCGACTTTGTTAAGTGAACTGCTTAGTAATATTTATACATTGCCAGAAGTAAGTAGTACAAATAAAATCATTCCGTATATTTATCATAAAAACGATAGTGTTCGTTATTGGGCAGTTGCTTCCTTAAAGTTATATAAATCGTTAGAAGCGGAAAGTGCGTTGCTAAAGTTGCTGGATACTGAAGAAAATAAAGATGAGATTACACATATTTGTTATACATTGCTTGAGATTGGAACGAAGCAATCGATTCTGCCGTTAACAAAGCTTTTATATAGTAATAGTGTCTATGTTCGTTCAACCGTTATTGAGGTTTTAGCAAAAATAGGGGGATCGGACTTACAAATAGTTTATATTGAAGCTTTACATGATAGAAATGTGATGGTGAAATATGAAGCTGTTCGAGCTATTTATACGTATGGCGACGAAATGGCAATGAGAGCAATTTGCGAACGTGTGAATAAAATTGTTGCTAGAAGACGTAAAAATGAAGTAGAGCCTACGGATGAAGCAGAGATTATCATTGCTCTTCCTTTCTTACATAAGTTTGCTAATCATGAAGAAGTTTTAAAGATATTTGATAAAGTGTACAAAAAACGTGGAAACTTGTTTATGTCGGAGAGGGAGTGGCTTCGACATAATATTACTTACTTTCAAGAGAAAGAAAGCATGTAAGAATCATAAAAAAGAGCCAGCCTCAACGATGAGACTGACTCTTTTTTATAACTAGTTTAATACTTTAACTGTAACTGTTTTACGTCCCCAGCTACTTGATGTGCCTTTATCTGGCATTAAAACGTCGATTTTATTACCTTTAATAGCCCCACCAGTATCACCAGCGATTGCTACTCCGTAACCTTCAACCCATACTTTTGAACCTAATGGAATGACACTTGGATCAACTGCAATTAGTTTCATGTTTGGATTAGCTGTTAAGTTATGACCCATAGCTGATTTTACTTGGTCGCCTGCTTTATAACCATTTTCAAGTGGATCTGCTGTGTAAGCTGTTGCTACAACACGTAACTCACGAGAAGATGATGGTGTACTTGTTTCAGTTTCTTTTGCAGCAGGTTGTTGTGTAGCTGGTTTTTGAGCTTTAGCCGCTTCACGAGCTTTAGCTGCTTCTTGAGCCTTAGCCGCTTCACGAGCTTCAGCTGCTTCTTGAGCCTTAGCTGCTTCACGAGCTTCAGCTGCTTCTTGAGCTTTAGCCGCTTCACGAGCTTTAGCTGCTTCTTTAGCCTTAGCCGCTGCTTGAGCTTCAGCATCTGCTTGAGCTTTAGCTGCTTCACGAGCTTTAGCCGCCTCTTGAGCTTTAGCTTCTGCTTGAGCTTCAGCATCTGCCTGAGCTTTAGCTGCTTCTTGAGCCTTAGCTGCTTCACGAGCTTTAGCCGCTTCTTGAGCCTTAACTTCTGCTTGAGCTTCAGCTGCTTCGCGAGCTTTAGTTGCTTCCGCGGCCTTAGCTTTTGCTTGAGTTTCAGCTACTTCTTGAGCTTTAACTGCTTCACGAACTTTAGCTGTATCTTGAACTGTAGTTGTTTTTTCAACTTTAACTACTGGCTGAACTTTAATTGGAGCTTTACCTGTTAAGTAAGGAACATGAACATAAGCTGTTTTTCCGTTATATTCAAATTGAATCCAATCATTTTGTACTTGGTGTGTTGTTTCGATTATATCATCTTTTTTCAACTTACCAAGAATCTCTGAATCTGTGTTTGCACCAGCACGTACGTTTAATACGTTTGCTGTTACGTAGTAAGTGTCTTTTGTATAGTCAGCACTTATGAAAGCTTCTTTACCGCTATTCAATTGAACTTTTGACCAACCATTTTCTGTATGTAAAACATTTACTTTATATCCATCTAATAATTTTCCTACAACTTTTGATTCAGTAGTTGGGTTTTCTCGTACGTTTAGTACGTCAGTCGTTACGATTGTTTCTGCTTTAGCAGATGTTGTGAAAATCCCAAGACCAAAAACCGCTGCTGTTGCTATACCCATAAATTTTTTCATAATAGCCTCCATTGCATTTGTTTTCGTTGACCTCATTATAGCAACCATTATTTTCTTATTTGCGAAAAACATATAATTACAAAGCTTTCGTAACGGAGCATTAATATTCTGTAACAATTCCATAAATATCCTGATAGCGCTTCCTTGTTGTTTTTTGGCGTATCAGGGCATATAAAACACAAAATGAGTAGCATTTCAATTACTGTAACATTAATAATATTACAGTAATGTTTCTCTTGAATGTCTGTAGTGTTACAAGAATGATGTATTTTACTGTTTGAATGAAAAATTAGTTATGAAATGATAATGTTTTTAGGTGTGAAAACATATAAACGAGGTGAAATTTAATAAAATATCGATATAATTGTTACAAAATCAGTCGATGTATGGAAAAAATTACGCCTTGATTTTCGTCTGTTACATAGTATTTTTGCAATAATAGGATTAGATAATAGCCTTAGTACCTATAAATAATGAAGAGTAATAGAATGATAGTTGTAACGTGAAACATATATAATAGAAGAAACTCGATTTAATAGGTAAATAAAAAACGCAGGAGTGTAAACTCCTACGTTTTTGTTTATTCATATCGTAAACATTCAATTGGATCAAGTTTTGCAGCTTTGTTAGCTGGTAGTAGTCCGAATGCAATACCGATCAGCATTGAAATACCTACTGCAAGAAGTCCAAGTTCTTTTGAGACAACGAGTGGCCATCCAGCAAAGATTGAGACGATCCAAGCGAAGAAAATACCGAGCATGAATCCGATGAAACCACCAAGTCCTGTTAAAATACAAGATTCGATTAAGAATTGTGTTAATACTTTACCACGTGTTGCACCAAGAGCTTTACGAATACCAATCTCACGTGTACGTTCTGTTACAGATACGAGCATGATGTTCATTACACCGATACCACCAACAAGTAAGGAGATAGCAGCAATACCACCGAATACCATTTTCATCATACCGATTGATTCGTCTAGTTGTTTCGTAAATTCACCTAAGTCTTGTGCTTCGAATTTGTGCTCAAATTTAGGAGCTTTCAGTTCGTTTAAGACAGAAACGGCTTGTTTTTCTACACTTTTACGTTCTGTCGGAGAGGTCATTGTTAATCTTACGGAGTCATACTCATTTACTCCTGAAATTACAGGTGCATTTTCAAGTGATGTATAACCTTCAGGCATAGGCATTCCAAAGTCGTTTTTCGTTTCGTATACACCGACTATTTTATAAGGCTTTCCTTTTATATCTGTGTATTGGTTTGATTCCCAACCACTAAATAATTTGTTGAAAGCTTCTTCATTTAATATAACAGCAGGGATTGCTTGGTTTAGTTCACTGTCATTTAATTCACGACCGTGAACTAATTTTATTTTCGAATCTTTCATAAAGGCGCCTGTTCCACCTTTTAAATCAAGATTTACATCTTTTGAACCAGCAGATGCTTTTACTTTCATACTTACGTCTGGATATACATCTTTAACGCCTGGTACAGTTTGCAGACGGTTTAGCATATCAGGTGTGATTTTGGCACTATCTGTTCCGTAATCAGGATTGTTGTAGTAAATCGTTACTTCGTTATCTTTTCCTTGGCCTAATTCTTTTTTAAACTTTGCGTTTGTACCATCACCCATTGAAATGATAGTAATAATGGCACTAATACCGATAATAATACCTAGCATCGTTAAGATGGAACGCATTTTATGAGCAAAGATAGAGGAAAGGGCCATGCGTATATTTTCACTCGTATTCAAAATTAACCTCTCCAATCTTGGACGACATTTCCGTCACGAATTACAATTTGACGTGCTGCAGCTTCCCCGATTTCACGGTCATGGGTAATCATAATGATTGTTGAGCCTTGTTTATTTAATTCGTAAAAGAGGTCCATAATTTGTGTACTTGTTTTCGTATCAAGTGCTCCCGTCGGTTCATCGGCTAAAATGAATTTTGGGTTATTTACGATTGCGCGGGCAACGGCGACACGTTGCTTTTGACCACCGGATAATTCGTTTGGTAAGTGAGTAGCGCGATCAGCTAAACCGACTTTTGTTAAAGCGGCTAATGAGCGTTCGCGTCTTTCTTTTTTATCAACTCCAGCGTAAATAAGAGGTAGCTCTACATTTTGAAGTGCTGTAAGTCTCGGTAATAACATGAAGTTTTGGAATACGAATCCGATTTCTTTATTACGAACATGTGCAAGTTCTGTTTCAGACATGTTTGAAATGTTTTGTCCAGCTAGTTCGTACGTACCCGTCGTCGGTTTATCTAAGCAACCAATAATGTTCATTAATGTTGATTTACCAGAACCAGAAGGTCCCATAATAGAAGTGAATTCTCCTTGATTCAGTGTTACGTCAATTCCGTGTAATATTTGAACGGATTCTGCACCATTTTGGAAGGATTTCGTGATGCCTTTTAAGTTAATCACTGGGCGACAACCTCCATACCATCTTTTAAGTCTTTTTCAGGTTTAGAGATAACTTCCTCTCCTTTTTTCACTCCAGAAACTTTTGATTCGCTATCAGTCTCGAATTCAACAGTAACTGCTTGTTCTTTCGCTTTACCGTCTTTTACAACGAAGACAACATTTTTGTCACCTTTTTTCACGATACTGCTTTTCGGAACAATTGTACCAGTTGCTTCGCCAGATTTACTTGTTACGTATACGTGGAAGCCGTTTTGTAGTTCGTCACTATTATCTAATGTGACAGTGAATTGATAGTTAGAAACAGTTTTATTTTCATCCATGCTCTTTAATGGTGTAGAACCGATTTCTGTTACTTTTCCTGTCCAAGTCTTACCAGCGACAGTTTTTGAGGAAACAGTTACTTCTTGCCCAACTTTCATACTAGCAAGCTCATATTCAGAAAGTTGACCTTTTACCTTGAATTGACCAGCGTGACGAAGAGTAATTCCGCTCATACCTGTTTTTTCGTCAGCAGTTTTCACGATATCATCAATTACGCCATCAGCAGGACTTGTTACAGAAAGTGTGTTTACTTTTTCTTTTGCTGCTTTAATCATTTCATCAGCTTTTTCAACTTCAAACTTTTTCATTTCAAGTTGTGATTCTAATTGCCCAACTTCAACTTCTGATGCTTTTAATGCTTCAGAAGGAAGGCCTGCATTTTTATCTTTTTGTAATTTTTGTTTCGCTGCATCAATTTGTTTTTGAAACAACGTTACTTCTTTTTGTGCGATTTTCTTTTGCATTTCTGCTTCTGTTACACCTTGTTTAGCAGTAGGGTCATTGTATTTAAACAGAAGCTGACCTTTTTTCACTTCATCGCCTTTTTTTACAGCTAATTCATATGTTCCTTTTGTTGGATCGAATGAAATAGTTTCAATTCCGTTTGGAATAACTTCGCCACCAAATTTTTGCGCGTTTTGGATTTGTTTTTCAGTTACTTTATATCCGCTATATGCCATTGCTACTTCTGAACCGCCACCACCAGCAAATGCAAAGTATGATCCAGCTGCAATTCCAATTGCTACTACACTAGTAATTAACACTTTATTTTTCTTTTTCATCTATTTATCACCTTTTCGTTCGTTTTAGTATCTACATTAAGTATAGAAGAGGTGAAGAATCTGACAAATCGTTTTAGCTTACAATAACCTTACAGTTTTGTAAGGTATGAATATGTAAATGTAAGGTAGAGGTTGTCCTAGTATAAGCAAATGAATTGACTCGTTGTTTCTTTCTTACAATAATATTGTATGAAGGAGAGGAGGAAGGAAGATGGAAGCTTATTTTAGTGCGCATCCATTAAAATCGTTTATTCCATACTCAAGACAACACGTCCTTATATTATTTATTATGTTGGTGGGGATATTTTTTCTGTATCAATACCAAGATTTATTGCGTCAAAGTGAGTGGAATATAACGGTTCGATATGCGATTGCATTTTTATTTATAGGTAGTGAAATTGGGCTCTATATGTGGGAGTGGAAAGCGGGGATTTTTGAGCTAGCTACTTCATTACCGTTTGAGTTATGTACGATTAGTTTATTATTAGCGTCGATTATGATTGTAACGAAAAGTTATCGCATATATGAGATTGTATTTTTTACAGGAATTATTGGTGCATCACAAGCCATTTTAACGCCGAACTTGCAGTATACTTTTCCACATTTTCGTTTCATTGAATATTTCATCGCACATGTATTGCTCATTTGGGCACCGCTCTTTATGACTTGGGTAGAAGGGTATCGTCCTACATTACAATCTATTAAACGTACGATGATATTTTTAAACATATTGATTCCGATTGTTTCGTTTGTAAATTACAAAACAGGCGGTAATTATATGTTTTTAGCTCATAAGCCAGAAACTGCTTCATTACTCGATATGTTAGGGCCGCATCCTTACTATATTATTTCATTAGAAATAGCTGCGCTTATTGGATGTTACACTTTGTATATGCCGTTTGCGAAAAGAGAGAGGCATGCGCATAAAGAATCACTAGGATCATAGCCTAGTGATTTTTTATCTTTAAAATATTTACAATTCTGAAAATTAAGAATAAAATTAGGGGGTAAATTATATATAGAGAGAAGGGAAAACGTGGTCAAAAAAGTTTTTCTAAATGGAATGGAAGTGACGATTCAATTTCTTATTTCGATTTTGGGGATTATTATTTTAGGGGCTTTGCCGAAATTATTTTATGGATTTAAGATGGATGTATCAAAGTACATACAGACTTTAAAAGAAGTGTTTGTGAACTTAATGGATATTTCCAATTTGCAATATGTGAGAGGTAAATTTTTATTTCCACAGTTGTTCGTCCATTATAAAGAAACGATTATTATTTTTTTGGCTGCTTTTTTCATTTCATTATTTGTAGCATTTTGCATTGTTTATGTAATTATGAGTAGTTCACCGCGTATACAACATCGAATTAAATCATTTCTTATCTTCCTAGAATCCATTCCAGATATTCTTCTTATTTTAGTATCACAAATCTTAGTTGTATGGTTTTTTAAACAAACAGGTTTTTTACCTTTTCAAATTGCGTCAATTGGAGGCGAGTCGATTAGAGGGTTGCCAATATTGTGTTTGAGCATCCCGACTACGATTATGTTTGTAAAAATGGTAGTGATTCGTTTTGAAAATGAACTAGAAAAAGATTATGTACTATTTGCTAAGGCGAAAGGGCTGGGGCGTTTTCATATTTTAAATCGTCATATTTTACGAAATGTGTTGCTTAGTACATTATTCTTTGCGAAAACGAATATCTTTTTTATGTTATCTAATTTATATATTATAGAATGGATTTTTAATACGGGTGGTATTTTTATGTTTTTGAAATCGTATGAGGGTATTAGAGTTGAGGTTTTCATCGTTAGTATGCTGCTTATATATATCCCGATATTTATTTTATTCAAGCTGTTTCATTATTTCATTCCAACTGCGATGAAGGAGAGATTATAATATGTGGATGTATATAAAACGCGATAAAAGATTTTGGATAAGTATTGGGTTTCTTCTCATATTAGTTCTTTTGAGCATCGGAAATACGTTATGGAATGATGGACACATTAGGCAAGTTACATTGCAATATGATGCAGATGAAAATCCACAAGTGCCACCTTTTTCACCTTCATTACAATTTTTACTCGGGACAGACCGGAAAGGATACGACCTGTTACATTTAGTCATTGAAGGTGCGAAGTGGACGATTGGTATATCTATTTTAATTGCGGCACTTAGAATGGTGATAGGTGTGTTTTTTGGTGTTGTGCTTGGAACATATGTAAAAAGAGGGTTTTCAAAAATTGAGGCTTTCTTTGATAGTTTTACAGTTATTCCAACAGTTATGATTGCGTACTTTTTTCTTCACTTTGCAAATGCATTTGGGAGTGGAGAGGAAACAACAACCTTTTTTGAAAGGGCTTCGTTTCAAGTTTTATTACTTGTAATGCTTGTGATGCCAGTTATTGCACTGTATGTTGCGAAGGAAGTCCGTAAGTTGAGAACCGAAGAATTTATTGAAGCTGCGTGCATATTAGGTGGATCGAGAAGGCATATTGTTATAAAGCATATTTTCCCGCATCTCTATATGACGTTTATACTTGTATTTTTTCAGCAGTTTACGCAAACTCTTACTATTTTACTGCACTTAGGGTTACTAGAAATATTCTTTGGCGGAACAGTTCAGTTTTTAGGACCGATAGAAGAAATAGAATCATACACACATGAATGGTCAGGCTTAATTGGAGTCTATTTTAGATCATTAACAGTGAATCCGTGGATCCCTCTCGTTCCGATTACATTTTTTGGACTTACTATTTTTTCAGGAAATATGATTGTAAAAAGTATAGAAGAGGCGATGTTGAAAGTAAGATTAGGAGGAGAGATAAAGAAGGACGTAGTAGAAGCGGAACAATCTGTTGTGCAGTCAAAAGAAGATTTATTTACTTTTAAACATACGATGTGAAGAGAAAAAGAAGCAAGCATGGATTTCATGCTTGCTTCTTTTTTTTTATTTTGTAGAAACTTCACCTGCAGCTTCTGTTTGCGGAATAAAGTATCCAATTATACCACCGATTATTGCTGGAATGATCCAGCCAATTCCTAAGTTATAAAAAGGAATGGTGTGTACGATATTAGCGATAAAATCTGGTATCATTTCCACATTATCAAGTGCATGAATACAGCTAATAATAAACGCTGCGATCATCGCTCCAATGTAGACAGAAGGTTTACGTTTCGTATATTTATCGATAAATGATACGAAAACTAAAATGATCGTAATTGGGTACAAAATAATTAATACAGGTAATGTGATTTTAATTAATAAGCTTAATCCTAAGTTTGAAATAACGAAACTAAAGATACAAACGTATAGTACAAGCTTTTTGTATGAAACATTTGTTAGTACTGTTGTGAAGTAATTTGCAAATGCACTCACAACACCAATTGCCGTTGTTAAACAAGCGAAGATAATGGCGATACTTAATAAAATATTACCGCTTGTCCCAAAGAATTGATACATAACAGTAGCTAATAGCTGCCCACCGTTTTCGAATTGTCCTAAGTTTCCGTTTGAAGCTCCAATATAACCGAGTAAGAAGTAAACAATTGTTAAGAATAGAGCAGCGATACTTCCGCAAATGATTGTATATTTTGCGATAGATTTCTTCTCTTGTATACCATTTTGACGAATTGCATTTACAACAATTGTTGATAGTACGAGAGCCCCAATTGCATCTAACGTTAAAAATCCTTCAAGAAATCCTTTGAAAAACGGGATGTCTTTATAGTCACCGATAGGTTCTGCAAACGTCCCTGGTGAAAGAATCGCTTTTGTTGCCATAATTGCAATAATTACAAGTAAAATTGGCGTTAATATTTTACCGATATGATCTACTAGCTTGGATGGATTTAATGATAAGAAGTAAACGACTGTGAAGAAAATCGCACTAAAAACTAACATAGAATACCATTGATCTGGGAAAAGTGGTGCAATCCCGATTTCATAAGATACAGATCCAGTTCGTGGAATAACAAATAGTGGGCCGATTGAAAGATAAATAATGATAGCGAATACTGCTGCGAATTTTGGATGAACACGGCTCGCTAAAGTGTTAAAACTACCACCAGCAAGGGCAACAGCAACGATAGCAAGTAAAGATAAACCGACGTCTGTAATAATAAAACCTGTAATGGAAACCCACATATTTTCTCCGGAAGAAAGACCAAGAAGGGGCGGGAAAATCATATTACCAGCACCGAAGAAAACTGCGAATAGTAATAAACTAATCGAAAGTATTTGCGCTGGTTTTAAAGTTGTACGCATATAAAGAAAATCCTCCTAATGAGTATTTTTTGTCGAAAATTCAAATAATTTGTCGAGTAACTGTTATTATTTTAAAGGTCTGATGATTAGAAAGCAATAGGGAATTTTGAAAATATTAAAAAATAATGCATTAAATCGAATAAATATACTATTTATATGTTTAATAGGAAGGATTTAACTTTTAACATAAAAAAACACATACCGCTAGGATACATGTTTTAAAAAAATATTTTTTTATCACGTTCTTCTTTTAAAATTTCAACTGCTTCTCGGAAACGTTGTGAATGGACAATTTCTCGTTCGCGTAAAAAGCGTAGGCTGTCATTTATATCTGGATCATCTGATAAGTTAATGAGCCATTGATATGTTGCGCGTGCTTTTTCTTCAGCTGCAATATCCTCGTATAGATCGGCAATTGGATCACCTTTAGCCTGTATATAGGTTGCAGTAAATGGAACACCAGCAGCGTTATGGTAATGAAGAGCGCTGTCATGGTCGACGTAATGAGGGTCAAGACCAGCTGCCTTCATCTGTTCAGGAGTCGCATCTTTCGTCAGCTTATAAACCATCGTAGCAATCATTTCAAGGTGAGCAAATTCTTCTGTGCCAATATCAGTAAGAAGGCCAATGACTTTATCAGGAATTGTATAACGTTGATTTAAGTAACGTAGTGCAGCAGCTAACTCGCCATCTGCACCGCCGTATTGCTCAATTAATAATTTTGCAAGTGCTGGATTGCAAGTTCCCACTTTAACTGGGTATTGTAATTTCTTTTCATAAATCCACATAGTTTCTCTCCTTTATATTTGCCATGGCCAAGGACCTTTGCTCCATTCCCAAGGGGCATTAGAATAGCTGTTTCCAAACTGTTGGAGTGGTCCGTATTTTTCTTCCATCTTTTGTTTTAATACTCTCCGTTTATAGGAAAAATCATTAAATTGATTAATCGCAGCGGTGTCATCTGGATGTGTATCTAAATAAAGAGTGAGTTCAACTAGTACAAAGTCCAGTTCTTGAAGCTCCAGTAAAAGCTGATAGTATTCTTCTGGTAGCGATTGAGTCACGTCAGTAGTCACCGCCCTTTTTTATAAGGATTTTCATAATAGTCATAAAAAACAGGCCATAAAGTCCCTTTTTGTAGTGCTTCTTTTGGCGTGAATTGCGGTAAGTTTGGCGGTTGAAAGCCTAAAAATAAATTAGGAGGAGTAGAATAATATTTTTTTCCGATAGGAGGACAAGGATCGAGAGGACTATGATAGGGCACGAATGATCTCATATATTTATTCACGAATAAACCTCCTTAAATGTTCATTACTACGTATTGTATTCAGACATAATAGGCCTTTATGACACATATAAAAAAGTAATAAGTGCAGGGGGAATGAATGTGGAGAATGTAAAAAATTTAATTGTGTTAGAAGTAAAGAACTTAAAGGAAACTCTGTATTTTTACGAAGGAATTTTAGGAATAACACCTAGTTCAGAAAGACCACAATTAGATATTACAGGTGTTTGGTATGATGCCGATTCAACGAGAATTAGTTTTGTTATGAATCGCATGTTAGGAGGAAGAGAGAAGAGTGTTACGAATTCATGCGATGGTTTAACATTTTCGATTTCTAACATAGAGAAGTTAAAAAAGAAGCTAGCGTTTTATGAAATTTTATATATGGAAAACAAAAGTGAGAAGAGTATTGTAGTACAAGACCCAGATGGATACAAACTTCAAGTGATAGAGAAGGCCGAATAAAAGGAGGGGATTTAGTGGAGAGAAATTATGAAGAAAGTGCGTTGTTTGAGCATCAATTTTGGCTAAAGGTGCTTACTGATCATTCGCAATTTTTACTTGATGCATTAGCTTCGAAGGAAAAAGAGGATATAAAGAAGGCCGCTTATTTTCTTGAAACATTTACGAATCTTTTAAATAAAGTACATAATGTGAATCTCATTACATTTTCAAAAGAGGCAGAACGAGCCGCAAAGGAAATAAGAATGTTTAAATTAAGTATTATACAGAAACAACTCGAGGGAAAAATCACTATTCATTTTACGCCAACTTTCATCAATCATATGGTAAACGAAGTAGAAGAGTATATAACAGTGTTAGAATTTTTAAAGAAAGGAGAAGTTCCGCCTGTTTTTCATGAATTACATTATCACCTCGTTTGGTTAACAGATGCGGCTGGTCATGCAGGATCTATTTCTGGTGGACTAGATCTTGTTGAAAAAAGATTAAAAGAGAAAAGTGAAGAATTCACGAAGCACTTTGAAAAATTTTACTTAAAGGCAGTTGAGATGACAGGGTATTTACGGACAGAGCTTCATCATTTTCCTGCATTAAAGAAGTTTACAAAAGATGTTTCACTTGAGTTAAAATTATTTTCACATTTTCTCCATGAAGTTGAAGAGCTAGAGTTATCGAATGAAATATTAAGTACATTATCTGCTAGAATGGCGGATCATATGGCAAGAGAAGAATGTTATTACTTATTAAAATTAGCGCAATCATCTGGACTTGAGATACCAAAATGTAATCCGCTTTAAAGAAAAAAGAGGCCAATTTTATTTGGCCTCTTTTTCTGTTTTATTTTCTCTTTTTATTTTCGCTTGTTCAATACTTGCCTGTAATGTCTCCATAATATTGATGATGTTTGGAGTTGGAGAGATTGTTTCGGTTTTTTCCTGTTGTTCAATTTTGTTTTCGATTAGTTCGGTAAGTGCTTCTTTATACTCATCTGTATACATTTCTTGTTCAAAAGGATTTGTAAGGTGGTGGATTAAATTAATTGCTGCTGTGAGTTCTTGTTTTTGAATAGGATAATTTTCATTACTTGGTAAGTTAGGTGTATTTGTTATATCGCGAATTTCATTAGGATAGTGAATAGTTTGTAACATAAGCCCATCTTCAAAGTTACGGATAATAGCTAAATGTTGTTTTTTTCTAATAGAAATATGAATAAGCCCAAGTTTATTTGTACGTTCAAGAGCCTCTTTTAATAATAAATATGATTTTTCATGTCCTGGGGTAGGGCCTATAAAATAAGAACGGTCATAAAGAACAGAATCGATTTCGTTATTTTGGACAAAAGATATAATACGAATGGAGCGTGGTTCGTGAGCTTTTTGTAATTCAGCCAATTCTTTTTCATCTATAATAATGTATTTATGAGGTGCGTATTCATAGGCTTTTACAATATCTGTATCATCGATTTCTTCATCCGTGCAATCGGGAGCAAATTTTTTATATTTAATAGGTGTTAAGCATTCTTTATGGAGACTTAAAAATTTTATATCGTTTTCTTCTACAGCACTATATAGTTTAATTCCTATATTTAATAATCCAAGTGAGAGTGCACCTTTCCATACGGTATGCAAATGAAGTCTCTCCTTTCCTTACAAATGATTATGTATATTATGAGATAGTAAGAAATTTCCTATACGTTTATTTGCTTTTTTAGTGAAGAGTAAGCGGGAGAGCCTGAGATATAAAATATATTGACAAGCCCTTCGAAATATTTTAATGTGAGTGTATAAAATTGTCTATAAAGGGGAGTAACTTATTACAGTAAAGTCGTCATTACAGGGAGAAACCCTCGGCTTTATTGGCAACGTTCCGTTGTTAGTGAGACCTTTACCAGCAATGGTAAAGGCCCCTTATTGTCTTTTTTAGGACCCTTACCATGTTTGGTAGGGTCCTTTTTGTATACAAAGAGAGGAGATATAAAAATGAAAAAACTTATTAGTAGATTAAGAGTTGTATTTCATGTTCGCCGATTTGTTCCATTTCTATTTGACTTTTTCACTTCAAAAGAGGTTTCAATAAAGAAGAAAATTTTATCTATTGCGTTTTTAGTTGGTTATGTTGCGATGCCGCTCGATTTAATTCCAGACTTCTTACCGTTTATCGGTATTTTAGATGATATTGGAATTGTGTTATTTATTTTGAACCGAATTGTAAAAATGGCGCCAGTTCAATTACAAGAAAAGCATAACGTAAACGTAGGATAGGAGTTAAAAATATGGAGCAAATTATTTTAGATATAATCGAGTTTTTAAAGCAGTTTTCTTATTTTGGAGTTGTGTTAGCATTAACGTTTGAATTTATTCCAGCAGAAGTAGTTTTGCCCATGGTTGGTTATTGGGTGTACGAGGGAGATATGAATTTTTGGCTTGCTGTACTAGCCGGAACCCTTGGCGGAACGACAGGACCTTTAACGTTATATGCACTCGGTTATTACGGCGGTCGTCCTCTATTAATAAAATACGGGAAATACTTCTTCATTAAAGAAGAACAAATTCAAAAAGCAGATGATTTCTTTGAGAAATATGGACCGGTTGTAGCATTTGTTGGACGCTTTGTGCCAGGAGTTCGAACGCTTATTTCTGTTCCGTGTGGTATGGCGAAAATGAACATATGGAAATTTAGTATATATACATTTGTAGCAATGTTCCCATTAACGACTTTATATGTTTATTTTGGAATGAAATTAGGTCCTCATTGGGAAAAAGCAGCGGACGTTGTTGGGCAATATATGCTACCGATATTAGGAGGCGTTATTCTTATCGTTGCTAGTATCTTTGTCTATAAATATATGAAGAAAAGAAATAAAACGGAATCTATCTAGTCATTTGAATATTTTTTGAAAATAGATGAATAGTACAGGCAAAAGACTCTGAGGGACATACACATATAGGGAATATAAAAGAGAGAGGGGAAACAACTATGTCTTGTGAGTGCTCAGGGTCAGCATTAACTTGTTGTCCAGATAAAAATTATGTGCAAGATAAAGTGTGTAGTCCGTGGTCTGCTACTGTAGTTGCAACAGCAATTGATAATGTTCTCTATACAAATAATATTAACCAAAACGTAGTTGGTACTGGTTTTGTTAAATATGATGTTGGACCAGGCCCAATTACTGTAGAGGTACTTGATTCTGCTGGGGGTACAATTGATACACAAACATTAAACCCAGGAACGAGTATTGCTTTTACGTATCGCCGCTTTGATAGTATACAAGTTGTGTTACCTGCAACACCTGCTGGAACGTATCAGGGAGAATTTTGTATTACAACACGTTATCCACTTTCATAGCAGAATAGGAGAGGTTCAAAATGGGAATGAGAAGTTCCAGTTTGTCTTGTTGTTCTAATAAAACACTTGTGCAAGACCAAGTATGTACAGACTGGTCTATTACAGGTGCTGGTACTCAAATTGTATATACAAATAATATCACGCAAGAAGTATATGGTTCAGGTTACGTGAAATACGATGTGGGAGCCAACCCGATTACAGTTGATTTTTTAGTAGGGGCAACAGTAGTTGATACAATTACTGTACAACCACAAAGTAGTGGTACTTTCACTGTCCGATATTTTACTACTGTCCGAATTACTACGACAGGAACGACTGTTAATCAAGGTGAGTTTTGTATTACAGTACGTTATCCAATCTCATAAAAAGCATACCGTGAACGGTATGCTTTTTTTGAGAAAGTAATGAAATTGGTATTCTATAAGCAACATGTAAATTCGCAACAGTACTTGCCTTCTAAATATAGTGAAGGATTACTTGTTATATTGATAATACTGACTGACTGTAAGTTTTTTCCTGTGTACGATATTGTATTACCAGGAAACACAGTGAAAATATTGGTTGTGGCTCCAACGATTTGAATTGTAATTGATTCTGTGCTGCTAGTACTATTGTAAACCGAAACAGTACCTGATATAAGTAGTATCCCATCACTTTGCCACAGTATCATTGATTGTGATGCATCTTTGGTAGAAGGAATGGTGTTATTAGTTATAAGGAAATTCCCTGCAAATTCATTTGTTACTCGCTCGCAATTTGGATTTGGAGGAGGGGGCGGTGGACAAGGGGCTGGACAAATAATAGATAAAGGAGCGAAACAGCCGATATTTTTTTTATTCTTCAATACAACCCCTCCTTTTAAGTGGTCTTTTACTACTATTAAATGTAAAAGCATGGCCGATGTGTTAAAAAAAGAAGGAAATATTAAAAATTAAGATTGTCTAATAGGCTTAAACCTTAACTTATCATTAGTGTTATAGAAAAGATTATATGTGAATAGTCATAGGAAAAGAATGATCAGACTCTTTTAGACAAAAGGTGGTTGTATACAATAGTACGAGGAATGTTGGACTTAATTTCTAATTAACTGTATATTTACAAAAATCTAATAAACTTCATTTTTTATTTAAACGACATTAACATGTATTAGATAAAATAGCCCTTGTAATGAATCAATTATTATGAGGAGGATTCACGTGGAAAGAATTGCTTTACGAAAAGTAAAAGGTCTTATTGGATTATTGATGGTTTTTGTATTAGCATTTGTATCATTTCCGTGGAGTACATCAGTCAAAGCGGAAGAGAAAAAGCAAGAAAAGGCACCAAGTGAGAAGAAAATAGTTTTCCCCGTTGTAAGTGATGTTCATATTAAAAATAGTGGAACAGATGATATGTTTCGCTGGAAAAGAGCGATTGAACAGTTCAATACGCTTGCACCAAAGCAAGATGCGTTCGTAATTGTAGGAGATTTTACTGATTCAGGGTCTGTGCAGCAATATGATCGTTTCATGCAAGTGTATAATGACAATGCAAATAAAGATGCGGTACGAATGAATTCTCTAGGTAATCATGATTATTGGAACGGTTTATCAGTAGAGGGAGCACAGAAGCGTTTCTTAGAAAAAACAGGAATGGAATCAATTTATTATCATAAAGTGGTAAAAGGGTATCATTTTATCGTAATGTCTCCAGAAAATGAAACGACACATGGGTATTATTCGGACAAACAAATTAATTGGTTAAAAGAAGAAATGGCAAAGGCGCAAAAAGATGATCCAGAAAAACCGATTTTTGTATTTTTACATCAACATATTAAAGATACAGTGTACGGTAGCCAAGAATGGGGAACGAAGGATAGTGCAAAAATTAATGCAGTATTAAAAGAATATCCACAAGTCATTACGTTTTCAGGTCATTCGCATTATCCATTAGATGATCCAAGATCGATTCATCAAAAGGACTTTACATCTGTTGGTACCTCTTCTGTAAGCTATATGGAGGTAGAGGGTGGCAAAGTGCAAGGGAATATTCCTTCAGAATCGCGTGCATTAAGCCAAGGTTTATTAGTAGAAGTAGACGATAAAGAAGTAACGATTAATCGACGCGATTTCCATACGAATTCTTGGACAGGCGAGCCATGGAAAATTCAGTTGCCATCAAAGAAAGAAACTTTTACACATGTAGAAGATCGTGATAAAGAAAAGCCATCTTTTGCAAAAGATGCAAAGTTATCAGTATCGAATGTAACAGAAAATGCAGCAACAGTAACATTCATGCAAGCATTGGACAACCTTCTTGTTCATTCTTATCGCGTACAAGCTAGAGATAAGCAAACTGGAGAAATAAAAAATAAATTACTAGCATTTTCAGAGTTTTATCGTGACCCAGTGCCGAAAGAACTGACATTTACACTTGCAGGATTAGATGGCGGGAGAACATATACGTTTGAAGTAGTCGCGATTGATTCATTTGGTAATGAAAGTGTGCAACCGTTAACGGCAGAAATTACTACGAAAAAAGATAACATTGATCCGAATGTGAAAGTACCAAAGGCTGATATTTTTGATGTGAATTTCTCAGATGGTACATTTAAAGACAATTCACCATTTGGTACAAAAGGTGAATTGAAGGGTAATGTGACTATTGAATATGATAAAGCATTGAAAAAGAATGTTATGAAGTTAAATGGAAAAGCTAATACATTTGGATATATTCCATTTTCAGCAGCACAAAAAGAGAAAATAGCAAATACGTTTACGTTAGAAACTGTGTTTTCAATGAATGAAATTCGCGGACAAGGTATTTTGCAAAATACAGAGAGCGGCGGAATTGGTTTTGAGTCTACAGGAAGTGGATATGTTGAATTATGGGCTCACATTGGCGGTAGCTACAAACGTGTTGGCGTTCAATTGGAAGCGAACAAAACGTATCATTTAACAGGAACATATAACGGAAGCGAAGTGGCAATTTACGTAGATGGTAAAAAAGTAAATAGTCAGTTAGCTCAAGGAAAAGTTTATAACCCGAACGTACCATTTGCATTTGGAGCGGATCCTGATAGCAATGGAAATGGCGGCATTCCATTAAACGGTCAAATCGTGCTTGCAAAATTATATAGTAAAGCGTTAAGTTCTTCAGAAGTATTAGCAGCGTACAATGAATTTTCTAACCGTACGAAGTTAGAGCAAGTCAACGCATTATATGAGGAGCTAGGAAAAGTAAAGGAAGTGTTAGATGGTACGTATGAGTTTGGTGGTAAGCCAGGTCAATATTCAAAGGAAGCATTTCAAGAACTAGAAAAAAGCTATAACACTGCTAAGCAAGCATTTGAAAATGTAGGAAGTACTGGGGAACAAATTATTCAAACATATAACGAATTAAAAACAGCTAATGTAACATTCGTACAATCAAAAGTGGCAGAAGAACAACCAAAAACACCGAAAGAAAAATTACAGATCAATATTGAATCTGCAAAAGCAGTAGTGAAGAAAGCGCAAGCTGTAAATGTAACAGATGGTTCAGTGAAATCATTGCAACAAAAAATTACAGTTGCAGAAGCTGTATTAAAAGATGCGAAGGTAAAAGATGCACAGGTAGAAACGATGAATCGTACATTAGAATATGCGATTTCACTCGTTGAAAAAAGTATGAACAAATAAGAGAGAAGAAAAGAAGCTTATCATGATAGGCTTCTTTTTTGTTATACTAAAAGTAGCATAGAAAGAAGGAGCGAATAATTTGGAACAGAAAAAGCTAAAAAGAATTCTTGAATATGTATGGATCGCGGTTGTGCTCCTTGTAGGATATTATTTCTTAAAAGAGAAAAGTATTTGGGTTTTATTTTTAATGACTTTCTTATTAGCAGGACTAGGAACGTTATTTATTAACTTTTTCTTTGATAGTTTGAATGCCTGGAAGAATAAAAAGAAGGGAACGAAGTAAAGGAGGGAATATATGCAAAAGTGGAAGCTCATATATCAAGTAATCATTTTCATAGTGCTTGTAGGTATTGGCGTTTTTAAATATTCTACACCAATAGGAAATTGGGCGTGGTTTACAGCTTGCATCGGCATATTTTTCATTTTACAATCGTTAACGAAAAAATATAATTGTACAGAAAGATAGCTCGCCGCTAAAACGGCGAGCTATTTTGTTATGCTTTTTTCTGTTCATCATTCGTTTTTTCGGTAGCTAAATGGCTATGCTTTCTAGAGTAGAAGAAATAGAAGCATAAACCGACTATAAGCCAAGCTATAAAGCTAATCCATGTCGTTTTAGATAAATTAGCCATCAAATATAAACAGCAAAGAATCGCGACAACTGGTAATACAGGTACGAAAGGTGTACGGAATCCACGTTTTAAATCAGGATGTGTTTTTCGTAAAATAAGTACCGCGCAGCAAACGAATGTAAAGGCTGTTAACGTACCGATGTTTACTAAATTTGCTAGCAAATGTAAATCTAAAAGTCCTGCTAATAAAGCGGCAATAACGCCAGTAATCCACGTATTTAATAAAGGGATTTTTACTCTTTTATTTACACGTGCTAACGCTTTTGGAAGTAGACCGTCACGGCTCATCGCATACGAAACTCGAACTTGTCCATACATAACGACTAAGAGAACGGTTGTCATTCCAGTCATCGCTCCAACAGCGAGTAGTCCTGCAATTGCATCCTCACCAACGAAATGCAATGCAAATGCAACTGGATCAGAAACGTCTAATTGCGTATAAGGAACCATACCTGTTAAAACGAAAGATACGATCATATATAAAACAGTACAAATAAGAAGAGAACCGATAATACCAATTGGTAAGTCACGCTGCGGTTTTTTCGTTTCTTCTGCAGCGGTTGCGATTGCATCAAAACCTAAAAAGGCGAAGAATACAGTGGCAGCTCCGGTAATAATACCGTCGTATCCGAATGGAATGAACGGTGTCCAGTTTTCAGGTTTTACATATTTTGCGCCTGCTACGATAAAGGCAATGATAACAGCTAGTTTAATAAGAACCATAATATTATTAATGCGTGCACTTTCACGTATACCAAAACTTAAAAGACCAGTAATAAGAAGTAAAATGCAGACAGCTGGTAAATCGATGAGACCACCTTTTCCTACGCCGGGGGCCGAGGCGATTATGGCGGGTAGGTGTATATTGAACCCTTGTAGTAATGATTGCAAATAACCAGACCAACCGACAGCTACTGCTGCAACGGCAAGTAAATATTCGAGCATTAAACACCATCCGACGATGAAGGCGACGACTTCTCCGACTGTCATGTATGCGTAAGTATACACACTTCCTGAGACAGGAATAGAAGAAGCAAATTCAGCATAACAAAAGGCTACACAAGCACAAGTAAATGCAGCAATAAGGAATGATAGCATAATACCAGGACCAGAATGTTTTGCTGCAACAATACCTGTTAATACAAAGATCCCTGTCCCAATTACGGCGCCAATCCCTAAAAACGTTAAATCGAGTGCAGTTAATGTTCTATCTAGCTGCTTTGGTGATTCAGTACTAAGCGCTTTTTTTCGTAATAATGACTTCACTTTGGACTCTCCCCCCGTTTTTTCATTTCCATAACTGCGACTATAGTATGAGCCCATTAAAAAAGAGTATGTAAGGAAATGGAGGTACAGTTATGGTATGTAGTTTTTTAAAATTGCTGGATTAATCTTAATATAATTCAGAATATTTTGTCAAATAAAAATATGAAAAATAAAATTCGGATCAATAGGGGAAACTACTTGCAGAAATGAACGGGGGTTAACGACCCACTGATTAAAGTTAAAGTAGGAGCAGATGCTATGTTATTTTATTTTGAACTTGTCGTCATTTTACTTTGTACGAAATTAGCTGGTGACATTAGCGTGAGACTTGGTCAGCCTTCTGTACTTGGTAAGTTAATTGTCGGTATTATTATCGGTCCAGCTGTACTCGGTATTATTAATAGTTCTGAACTAATTGATGAACTGAGTGAGATTGGTGTTTTGTTACTTATGTTTATGGCGGGACTTGAAACAGATTTAGAAGAGTTAAATCGGAATTTGAAATCGTCATTTGCAGTAGCGGCTGGTGGAATTATTTTTCCTTTCATCGGTGGTTATGTAACAGGATTGCTGTTTGGATTAATGCAGTCCCATGCCATTTTTTTAGGATTATTACTTTGCGCAACATCGGTTAGTATTACGGTGCAGACGCTACGTGATTTAGGAAAAATGAATACGAGAGAAAGTACAACAATTTTAGGTGCTGCCGTATTTGATGATGTCATTGTCGTTATTTTATTGGCATTTGTAATGAGTTTTTTAGGAACACAAGATGTAAATATAACACTTGTCATTGCAAAGAAAATTATTTTCTTTGTAAGTATTGTTTTTATTGCTTGGAAAGTCGTTCCTTGGATTATGAAAATGCTTG
The DNA here is from genome assembly GCF_002558005.1 of Bacillus sp. AFS012607. Lineage (NCBI taxonomy): Bacteria > Bacillati > Bacillota > Bacilli > Caryophanales > Bacillaceae > Bacillus > Bacillus sp. AFS012607. The sequence goes on along the minus strand of NZ_NTVM01000015.1, from coordinate 78,990 downwards.
TCCCGCTTCGTGTAACAGAAGCGTTAATTAGCGCGGCTCTTATTATTTGCTTCTCTTTTTCTTATTACAGTGAAATGATGGGAATTGCAGGCATTATTGGAGCATTTGCAGCAGGAATTGCTATTTCTCAAACAGAGTATAAGCATGAAGTGGAACATAAAATTGAACCGATTGCTTATGCAATATTTGTTCCAGTATTCTTCGTAAGTATCGGAATGGAAATTACATTTCAAGGCATTGGAAGCCAGCTTTGGTTCATTATTATTATGACCCTCATTGCGATTTTCACAAAGTTAATTGGATCAGGTTTAGGAGCGAGATTGACAGGTTTTAATCTCCAATCTTCTATTAGTATTGGCGCGGGGATGGTATCACGTGGTGAAGTAGCACTTATCATCGCAGCAAATGGACTTACGGCGAATTTATTAGCGAAAGAAAATTTCACAGCGATTGTTATTGTTGTTATATTGACGACGATTATTACACCGCCACTTTTGAAGAAATATTTTGTATAGAGAGGAAGGGCTTATCTGATGTAGGTAAGCTCTTTTTTTATTCCAAAAAGCAATGGTCATATAGCATGAAGGGTTTGTAATTATGGTAAAATCTATGTATGTGATATGACAAGGAGAGGGAAGTGTGAAGATTACGAAGGAGAAGGTTATCGGTGTAATCGTACTTATTGCAGTATGTATACCATTTACTGCATGGAAAGAATCAAAAGTGAAAGATTTTCCGGTTTCTATTTTTTCGGAAGAAGCAGATGGTGAGTACGGTCAGAAGCTGAAATATACTGCCTTTTTACCTGATGTTGCGATTTGGATGAACGGTTGGAAAGAGAAGTGGACAGAAGGAGAAAGAACTGTTTATCAAAAAGGGAATCGCATTGTAAATGTGTTTCATCCTCCTGGCGATGATGGTTTTTACCTTCTTGAAGCAAGAGGAAATAAGTGAACGCAACCGTAAGAAGTGGAGGTTAAATAGTGAAAGCTTCAACATTACTATTTAAAATTGAAAGTAATATGGATCAATTTTCACCAGCTGAGAAGAAGGTTGCCATGTACATAATGGAGAATGCAGAGATTGTACCGAATTTAACGACGAAAGAAGTGTCAACGAATGCAGGTGCAAGTGAAGCAAGTGTTGTTCGTTTTTGTAAATCGATTGGAATCGGCAGTTTTAAAGCGTTTAAAATAGCACTCGTTCGTGAATTAACGATTGCTGATTATAATATAAATGATTTTTCAGTGATGAATACGGAAGATGGACCGTACGATTTGTTTAATAAAGTCACTTATGTGAATAAAGCTGCGATTGAGGCGAGTGTTACTGCAATAGATAAGAAGGAACTTGAGAAAGCCGCAGATCGTATTGTCAATGCGGATAAAATTATATTTTACGGAGTAGGCGGATCAGCTACGCCAGCAATGGACGGGGCTTATAAATTTACGCGGCTTGGATTTACAGCGATGATGCTATCTGATTTTCATATGATGTTGCCGCTTGTGACAAATTTAAAAGAAGGCGATATATTTGTTGCGATTTCAACATCTGGTCGAACGAAAGATGTGCTTGAAATGGCGCAGTATGCAAAGAGACAAGGTGCAACTGTTATTGGAATTACGAAGCTAGATCAATCATCCCCCTTATATAAAGAAGCGGACATGCGTCTTTGTATGCCAGATGTAGAACAAGATCATCGTATTGCAAGTATTGCGTCGAGAATGACGCAACTGAATATGATTGATGCTTTATATGTGATTACTTTCAACCGAATTGGCAATAAAGTATTGGATCAATTTATGGAGACGCGAGAAGAAGCGTTGCGGTTACGGAAGTTAAAGTAGAAGAAAAGATGAGGAGACTCATCTTTTTTATTATCTTTGACACAAATATGTCATGTTGTGAAATTTTATTTCATAAAATAAGAAAGGGATATTGATTTTTAGTTTCTTGAAGTTATAATAAAAGTGTGAAATATAATTTCAAAGAGGGTGGAAATATGTTAGAAAATTTATCGACAGAACATCGTAATGAGAAAACAATGAATCTGGATGAAATGAGCATAAAAGAAGTATTGCAAAGTATGAATGAAGAAGATCGAACTGTTGCGTTAGCAGTTGAAAAAGAGATAGAACAAATTGAAAAGGTTGTACAGACTGTTATTAAATCTTTTGAAGAAGAGGGACGTTTAATTTACATTGGTGCTGGTACGAGTGGTCGTTTAGGTATTCTAGATGCAGTGGAATGTCCGCCGACATTTGGCACGGATGATAAAATGGTGCAAGGATTTATAGCAGGTGGGTTGAAAGCGTTTACTAAAGCGGTGGAAGGTGCCGAAGATCGCGAAGAGTTAGCAGAAGAAGATTTAAAAAGTATTGGATTAAATGAGAAAGATACAGTGATTGGAATTGCTGCAAGTGGCAGAACTCCTTACGTAATTGGCGGCTTGAAATACGCACAGAGCGTAGGAGCGAGTACAGCGAGTATTTCTTGTAATAAAAATGCTGAAATAAGTAAATATGCAAAGTTAAATGTAGAAGTAGAGACAGGTGCAGAAATATTAACAGGATCAACGCGTTTAAAAGCTGGTACAGCACAAAAATTAGTGCTGAATATGATTTCAACAGCTTCGATGATTGGTGTAGGAAAAGTATATAAAAACTTAATGGTAGATGTTCAATCCACAAATGAAAAGTTAGTAGAACGGTCAAAACGAATTATTGTGGAAGCAACAGGTGCTAGTTATGAAGTAGCGGCAGAATATTATGAAAAGGCAGAACGTAACGTAAAAGCTGCCATTGTTATGGTGTTGTTGCAGTGTGAGTATGGGGAAGCACTGGAGAAACTAAAATACGCAAAAGGGTTTGTGAAGAAAGCACTATAAAGTAATAGGAAGGGGGATTCTATTATGAAGAAAGAAGAGAGAATGGCCAAGGAAATTTCGGAGCAACTTGGGGGAATAAAAAATATTCGTAGTATTGCTCATTGTATGACGAGACTACGTTTAACGCTTCATGATGAAAGTAAAGTAAATATGGACCTTTTGAAAAAAGTTGAAGGCGTTATGGGCGTTATAGAAGATGAGACGCTTCAAGTTGTCGTTGGTCCAGGAACAGTAAATAAAGTAGCAGCTGAAATGGAAGGTTTGACAGGACTACGAATTGGTGAGGTAGCAGATCATCACCTTGAAGATATTGGGCAAGAGATGAAATCAGAGATTAAGAAGAAAAATAATACACCGGTGAAAAACTTTTTACGAAAAATAGGAAGTATTTTCATCCCATTAATTCCGGGGCTTGTTGCGTCAGGAATTATAAACGGGGTTGCTAACTTTGCGAAAAATGCTGGTGCTGATCCAAATGCAACGTGGTTACAAATGTTACTACTCATTGGCGGCGGTATCTTTACATTCTTAGGAATTTTAGTCGGCTGGAATACAGCGAAAGAATTTGGCGGGACACCGGTTCTTGGGGCAATTGCTGGTATTTTAATTTTCAATCCGGCGATGGCAAACGTAAAATTGTTTGGTGAAGCATTAGTGCCCGGACGGGGCGGATTGTTTGCAGTTATTTTTGCAGCATGGCTTATGGTTGTAGTGGAAAGACAAGTTCGAAAAGCAGTGCCAAATGCAGTTGATATTATCGTGACACCACTCATTACTGTATTAGTTGTAAGTATCGTAACGATGTTAGCCATTCAGCCATTAGCAGGTTTCTTATCAGATGGTATTACGAGCGGAATTAATGCTATTTTAAATATTGGCGGAGCATTTGCTGGCGCAGTACTTGCGGGAACATTTTTACCTCTCGTTATGGTCGGATTGCATCACGGTTTAACACCAATTCATATGGAATTTATTAATCAAACACACGTAACACCTTTATTACCAATGCTCGCAATGGCTGGTGCTGGCCAAGTGGGCGCAGCAATTGCGATTTATGTGAAAACAAAAAACAAACGACTTCGTAACGTAATTAAAGGTGGATTGCCAGTTGGCTTTTTAGGAATTGGTGAGCCGTTATTATACGGGGTGACATTACCACTTGGGAAACCGTTTATTACTGCTTGTTTAGGAGCAGCTGTCGGTGGTGCATTCCAAGCAGTTATGCAAACGGCTTCACTTGGAATTGGCGTATCAGGGCTATCTTTAATTCCGTTAATTGCTGACAATAAATATTTACTCTATTTCTTAGGTTTAGTAATTGCATATACTTTCGGATTTATCTTTACGTACTTCTTCGGATTTAAAGAAGAAATGGCAGAAAACATATAGAGAAAGGGATTCCTTTCTCTTTTTCTATTAATAGAAAGGGAGATTTATATGATCGGAGTTTCCATTTATCTTTCAAAAGAACGAGTAGAGAAACAAGAAGAGTGGCTAAAAGTGGCGAAGGAAAATGGATTTTTGTCTATTTTTACATCACTTCATATACCAGAGGATGATCCTGGTACGTATAAAGAGTTAATTCAGATACTTGGGAAGCAGGCTCTTGAAAATGAAATGGAGTTAATGGTTGATGTTTCTCCAAAATCGTTACACCATTTAGGGCTAACATATGAAAATGTGGAAGAGTTATTGAACTGGGGCATTACCGGTTTAAGAATGGACTATGGCATCACGCCAAAAGAAATCGCCCGCGTATCTCACAAGATGAAAGTAGCTTTAAATGCGAGTACGATTACAAAGTCATTTTGGAAAGAGTTACTTGCAGAACATATAAGAGTAGAGAATGTAGAAGCGTGGCATAATTTTTACCCACGTCCAGAGACGGGACTAGCAAAGTCCTTCTTACAAAAACAAAATCAATATTTACAGAAGTGCGGAATAAAGACGATGGCATTTATTCCAGGAGATGCGGAAAAACGTGGTCCGTTATATGAAGGGTTACCAACGTTAGAAAAACATCGCAATATGCGCCCGCTTGAAGCGTACGTAGAACTTGTTCAAGATTGTGGTGTTGATAAAGTGTTGATTGGAGATATAAGCGCGAGTTTGGAAAGTATGCAAGAAGTAGCTAGTGCAAGTAGAGGGATTATTCCATTGCGTTACAAATCATTTATAACTGATAAAGAAGTATTAAAAGTGGTGGAGCAAGTGCATACAAATAGACTAGATCCGGCTCGTGATGTTATTCGATCTGTAGAATCAAGGGAAGGAAATAGAGTGTTTTTACAGCCGATGCATACAATTGTAAGAAAGAAAGGCAGCATTACAATTGATAATGAATTGTACGGTAGATATGCAGGGGAGATGCAAGTTGCTACACATGATTTACCTGTAGATGAGAAAGTGAATGTTGTGGGAATGGTTGTGGAAGAGGACGTGTCTTTACTGCCTTATATTGGCGCTGGAAAAATGTTTCAACTTTTTCTATGCGATAGAATAAAAGCTTGAATTAGCGCTATTTTGTAGGAAAACATTATCCGTAAAACGGATAATGTTTTTTGTTTTCTTTAAAAAAGTATTTGACGAATGAAATAAAATACCGTATTGTTTTGACTTGTAAATAAAAGTTCACCATAACAAAACAAAAAGGAGAGTTCAAAATGAATCAATATATTGGGAATTTAATTATTCGTATCGTGTTAGGAGTTACGTTCTTTGCACACGGTTTAGCAAAGTTTCAATCAGGTATCGATAATGTAGCAGGATGGTTTACAAGCATCGGTTTACCAGGTGGCCTTGCATACGGCGTAGCAACTGTAGAATTAGTTGGTGGTATATTATTAATTATCGGTTTAGGTGTACGATATGTAGGATTGTTATTCGCTCTTATTTTAGCTGGAGCTATCGTAAAGGTAAATGGAGCAGCAGGTTTATTAGGAGATGGAAAGAATCCAGGATATGAATTAGATCTTGCATTATTATCAATGGGTGCGTATTTATTCGTAGTAAAAGCAGAAGGATATGTAGATCGTTTCTTAAAAGAGAAAGTAATGAAAACGAAGTAAATTTTATTTATAAATTGTTGACTTGAAGAATTATTGTAACTATAATGATTACAACTAATGAATTACGAATGAAACAATTTAAATATTTTTTTACACAAGGCGTAACTACGTTGGTTACGTCTTGTGTAAAAATAAATAAACGGGAGGAAGTAATATGCCTAAATCAAATTTAGAAATTATTCAAAGCACGTATGAAGGATCAGCTTCTTCGAATGCAAAGCATTTAGCAGAAGCCCTCTCTGAAAAAGTGGAATGGACAGAGGCAGAAGGTTTCCCGTACGGCGGAACATATAAAGGCGTGGAAGCTATAATGAAAAATGTATTTAGCCGTTTAGGATCAGAATGGGATGATTATAAAGCAAGTGTAAATACATATCATGAAGTAAACGGAAAAGATGTAATTGTTGCTGAAGGTATGTATTCTGGAGTTTATAAAGAAACAGGAAAATCATTTGAAGCAGAATTTGTTCATGTATGGCAGCTTGAGAATGGAAAAATCGTGAAGTTTAAGCAGTATGTAGATAGTCATATTGTTAGGGAAGCGATGAAGAGCTAATGCTTTTTAAATGGATTGTAGGTATATGTATTACCATTATGGTAATCATCTCTTCTATAGTTGGCGGAAAGAAATTGCTTGCATATGTGGAAAAAGAAAATACAAATATTCAAACCGAGCGAGCGGCAAACGAAAAAGAGAAAAAAGCTGCAGAAGAAGCCCCGCAAATTAGTGAAGGTGAAATTATTTCTACTATGCATAAAATGGTGCATCAAAAGGTAAAATCCTCTGAAAAATGGGGATTTGTAGAGATGACAAAAAAGGAAATTTCTAATGTAAAAAGAGATATTGAAAATAGTACAGGTTTTCAATATAAAATGAAGTTATTTTCTATTATAAATAGATGGGAAAAAGGAGATTTTTCTCAAACTGTTGAGGAGCATAACTTTTTATGGAGCCTTCAAGGTGGAGATACTGGCAAGGCGACGGAACGTTTATCGCCAGAAGAGGAAAAGCAGTATATAAAAGAAATGAAGAGAAAATAAAAACATCGCCAACCCAGATGACGATGTTTTTTCATTAAGAATGTTTTCGCATTAAAGGTCTAATAGGCTGAACGGCAACAGTTTTAAAATGAGAAAATAAATAACATCCTGTTACAACGACAATTGTCCCTAAAATTTGTATCCACGTTAATTCTTCTCCGAGGAATATGAATGCTAAAATGGCTGTGAAAATTGGATTGAAGTTTAGAAAAATACCTGATGTAGTTGCGCCTAATTTTTGTACGCCAATATTCCAAAATACCATACAAAGAACTGTCGAAATAAGCCCAGTATATAAAAGTGATGTGATGAAAGAAGTATTTATATTTGAAACAGTGAAGCTACCTATGTTAAACGGTAGTAATAAAATAACGCCGAAAATACCAGAGTACAACGTTGCCATAAGTGGTGTAGTTGTTTTTGTTGCCCATTTACTACAAATAGAATAGATTCCCCAAATACAAACTGCTGCAATCATCCATAAATCGCCGCTATTAAAATGTAGTGAAAATAAAAGCGAGAAATCACCTTTTAATAGGACGAGGATAACCCCGAAGAATGAAAGAATCATGGATAGGATTTGAAGTGTATTTACTTTTTCTTTTAAAAATAATACTGAAAATAATGCGATTGAAATTGCATTCAATGTAGAGATAAGACCTACATTCGTAGCGGATGTTTTTTCTAATGCTAAAAATTGAAAGATGTTAAAAAGAGCGACCCCTGAAATTCCCATCAATATTAAAGGAAGTATTGCGGTACGTGGTGGAAGGATTTTCTTTTCTTTAAACCATACCATCGGTAATAAACAAACAATCGCAATCATCCATCTTAAATTTGTCAGTGTCATCGGCGATGCATGATCGACGAGTGATTTTCCAACGACAAAATTTCCTCCCCATAATAAGCTCGTTAGTAATAGTAAAAAGACGTAAAAATAAGGCATGCTAAAATCCCCTTTTTTGTAATCAATACGAATTGTAAATAATTTTAGCATTTTTCTTTATTTTGTAATATATTCTTTTGTATAGTGATGAAAACTCGATAAAATCTTTAGTTATGAATGGTATTTACGGAATGATATTCAGTTTTGTGTAAGGTATAAGGTGTTTTTTCGAATAATCATCGGTAAGAAAAAAGGGGGAATTGTAATGGAGTCGTCTGTTATTAAAGTGTTGGATGATTTGGATGTACAAATTTTAGATATATTGCAGAAGGAGTCACAAGTAAGTAATGCAGAGCTGGCACGTCGCGTTAATTTATCACCGGCTGCGATGCATGCAAGAATAAAAAGATTGGATGGGGAAGGTTTCATCGATAAGCAAGTCGCGATTTTAAATCAAGAAAAGCTTGGGTTTGATTTATTATGTTTTATTTTTATGAGTACGAATATTCATCAATTTGACAAGTTGGAAGTGTTGGAGAAAGAATTAGAATCGATGCCGGAAGTGTTAGAATGTCACTGTTTAACAGGAGAGTACGATTATTTATTAAAGGTTGCAAATCGTGATCGTAAAGAACTAGAGCAGTTTATTAGAAAGCTGAATAAGCTTGGTATTACAAGGATACAGACAAGTTTAGCACTTCGTGAAATTAAATATTCGACAGTATTGCCGATACGAAATGAGGAACCGAGCATCGATTAGATTGCTTGGTTTTTTGTTTGTATAAATTGATTGACGAGGAGAAAAGAGAGATGTATTATTATATAAAATTATGAATTAAAATTCATTTGAAGTTATAAATATTAATATCGAGGGCAAGGGGATGTAATATGAAAATCTGTAATGCGGTGACGAGTGATGTGAAAGAAATTTATAGTCTTATTGAGGTTTATGCAAAAGAGGGAGTTGTTTTACCGCGATCTCTTTTGTCTCTTTATCAATATTTGCAATGTTTATATGTTATGAAAGAGGACGAGAAAATTGTTGGAGTTGCTGGATTGCATGTATTGGGGGAAGATCTTGCAGAAATACGATCGTTAGTAGTTTCGCATACATATGCAGGAAAAGGGATAGGGCGTATGTTAGTGAACCATGTAATAAATGAAGCAGCGAAAATAAAAGTGAATAGAGTCATTTCTTTAACATATGAAACGGAATTTTTTCAAAAGTGCGGGTTTGATTTTGTGAATAGAGAGGCGTTACCAGAGAAAGTATGGATTGATTGTAGACATTGTCCAAAGGTTGATTATTGTGATGAAGTGGCGATGGTTCGGTATGTTGGGTGAAAGTTTCAGAGAGAGAAAAGTCCCACTATTATTTATGTAATAGTGGGCATCTATATTTTAGGGGAATTAAGAACTTGAATTCGTTTTTCGTACTGCAAAATTAAAAATGGGATTTTTAAGCTCATAGTTATAAGTAGAACCATCGACAAGCCCTACAACTTTATCATTATCATAAAGATCGAGCATAAATTGTGCCATTTGTTTTGCAGTGTGGAATTTTGGTACAACATTATCGTATTGGAATTCATCAATATCAAATGAACGCTTCGCAAATTCTGTTTCAGTTGCAGCAGGAGCTAAAACTTTTGCTTGCAGTTTTGCGCCTTGTTCTTTCAGTTCGTGAGACAGCCCTTCTGTAAATGCACTTACATAGAATTTCGTAGCGCAATACGTAACAGCATCAGCAACAATCGTGTATCCGCCGCCCGATGAAACGTTAATAAGCTGTGTTCCATCAACCATTGAATAATCTCGAACGAAAAGAGAAGAGAGTATTGTTAGTGCTTCTATATTGACATGCAACATCGTCTCTATTTTATTTAAATTTTGTTCAGCAATTGAGGCGAAATTACCAAAACCTGCGTTGTTAATCCACGTTTCAATTTGAAAAGCTTGTAGGCTTTCATAAAGTTTATAAACATCTTCAGTCACAGATAAATCAGTTTTTCGAATGACAACATCCAACTCAGGATGCATTTCGTTAATTTTCAATTTTAATCCGTTTAATTCTTCTTGTCTTCGAGCTACAAGTACTAAATTTTTTCCGCGAGATGCAAATGCTAAAGCTGCTTCATAACCAATTCCGGAACTTGCGCCAGTAATAACCGTGTATTTCATATAAAATCCCCCTAAATTCAAATTCATTTATGGTTAGATTGTATTTGTTAGAGTATACTCTAAGTCAAATGTTTTTTATAAATTTGATTCGGTCATAAGATATATGAGGGTAAGCATATGGAGGGAGTTTGAGTATGTACACAATTAGCGAGGTAGCAAAATTATTAGGAGTGAGCACACATACACTACGCTATTATGAAAAGGAAAGTATATTAATTGCAAATCGTGATACAAATGGAAATCGACTTTACGAAGAGTCACATATAAAGTGGTTGCAGTTTGTAATGAAATTAAAACAAACGCAAATGCCAATAGCGAAAATAAGAGAATACGCTAGACTATATACAGAAGGGGAGCATACAACAGAAGCTCGTTTACAGCTTCTAGAAGATCATAGGAAATCTATTCAGATTCAAAGAGAAAACTTAGAAGTTACAGAGAAGATGCTCGAGAATAAAATTCGTGCATACAAAGGCTCATTGGAAAATAAATAGATGTTGTTATGTGATGAAAAATGGATTTGATCTATGAGTATTTCATCATAGTGTGCGGATAAATAAAAAAGAGCAGCTAGCAAAAGCTAACTGCTCCATTCAAGGGATCTCTCCAAGGGGGAGTGGAGAAAATATTATGTTACTAGCATTATTGACAGATTATTAGGAAATATACAAATCTGATGATAGAAATTTTAAATAAACTTTCGGCATTGACAATTTTTAAAATGTTCATGTACAATACATATGAATGACATTCAGTCATTTTTATGTGACAGGATGCATTTAGCTTAGAAATGGAACAAATACAATGGTAAATGAGGATGATAGTTGTTTTTATATAGTATTGATGAAAGAGTATATTTTTTTAAAACAAAAATGACTGATAGTCAGTCATAAGAGGTGAGAGGTATGAAAAATAGAGCTTGGTTATATGTCATATTAACATGTATCTTTGAAATTTTTTGGGTGTTTGGTTTTAATACGGCTAATACTTGGTGGCATTGGATTATTATTTTAGGAGTTATCGCTGTTGATTTTCACTTCCTTTCTAAAGCGTGTGAACATCTTGCAACAGGAACTGTATATGCTATTTTCGCTGGAGCTGGTACGGTAGGTACTTTCTTAATGGATGTATTTCTTTTCGGTGGAAGTTTCAGCGCAGGCAAACTATTCTTCATTCTTATGGTAGTAGCCGGCGTTATCGGTTTAAAGTTAGCTGACAATAAAGAAGAAACTGTGGAAGGAGTTGCTTAAAAATGGGTTGGTTTTTCGTATTTTGTGCTGCAATTAGTGAAATAGTCGGTGTGATAGGACTTAAAATGTATAGTAAAGATAAGACATTAGCCAATGGTGCGATTTATATAGGTGGGTTTGCTACATCCTTCGCATTTTTGTATACTTCCTTCTTATTTTTACAAGTAAGTGTCGCATATGCGGTTTGGATTGGTATCGGAACAGCAGGTGCAGTTTTGTTAAACATGTTCTTGTTTGGTGAGTCGAAAAGTAAAGCGCGTATCATTAGTGTGTTTCTTATTGTATGTGGAGTGACAGGATTAAAGGCACTTTCTTAAAGATATACTGTATCTCCTAACAAGTCGTTAGGAGATTTTTATTATAAAAAGTGCACGATAATTGACAGTACAGCTAGTTATTTTATAAAATGAGTGACAGTCATTCAATACGCGTGTGAAAGGGTTTAGATGATGAATAAAAAAGAGAAAATTGTCTATGCAGCTATTGAAGTGTTTCAGGAAAAGGGCGTCGAAAAAACGAAGATTTCTGATATCGTGAAATTAGCTGGCATTGCGCAAGGAACTTTCTATTTATATTTTCCTTCTAAGCTATCTGTTATGCCTGCAATAGCAGAAGTGATGGTTGAAAAGATGATACTTGCAGTGAAAGAAAAAGTACAAAAAGATGTACCTTTTTCAAATAAAGTGGCACAAGTAATCGATGCGGTGTTTCACTTTATAGAGGAATATCGTGAAATACAAGCTTTAATGTATGCAGGTCTTGCATCTACGGAACATATAAAAGAATGGGAAGCTGTGTATGAGCCTCTTTATATGTGGCTAAGTGAATTTTTAAGTGGGGCGAAAGAAGCCGGTGAAATTCGTGATTCAGTTCACGCAGAGCGAACAGCGAAGTTATTTATTGCTCTTGTTGAATCAGCAGCGGAACAAGTTTATTTATATGATCATAAAGATGATGAGCAGGTCGAGCTACAAAAGGCAGAAGTACTAGATTTTTTAACACATGCACTACATATAAAGAAATAGTGAGATGAACCTGTCTGAAAAGGTAGGTTTATTTTTGAGGGGAAATGAATGATAGTCATTCACCTAATATTTATGTATGTGTGGAAGGATAGAGTGAAATTCTAATGAGTGGAGGCATCTCTACTCATGATTAGCCCACAAATAGCAAGATAAAGAAAAAGCTTCTTGGGCATTATTTTTTGAGAGGAACTTACGGGAAGAGGTGTTAAAAAGTGAAGAAACCGATAAAAGAACAAAAGATGGTATTGGTCATTCTTTTGAGTAATATATTTATCGCTTTTTTAGGGATTGGATTAATCATTCCGGTTATGCCGTCCTTTATGAATGATATGGGTTTAACAGGGAAGACGATGGGATATCTCGTTGCAGTGTTTGCAATGGCACAGCTCATTACTTCACCTATTACAGGCCGGTGGGTTGATCTTTACGGTAGAAAGAAAATGATAATCATTGGATTATTTATTTTTGGTGTTTCAGAGCTTCTTTTTGGATTAGGAAAAGATGTATGGATGCTTTATGTAGCAAGGGTATTAGGCGGAATTAGTGCTGCTTTTATTATGCCTGGTGTTACGGCATACGTTGCGGATATTACATCTATTCAGGAACGTCCAAAGGCGATGGGATACTTATCTGCGGCTATTAGTACTGGATTCATTATAGGGCCTGGAATCGGCGGATTTATTGCAGAATACGGTATACGTGTGCCGTTTTTCGTTGCAGCAGTAATTGCTTTTATAGCATGTGTGATTTCGATCTTTATTTTAAAAGAACCGTTAACGAAAGAAGAACTTGCAGAGATTTCTTCTAATACGAAAGAATCAAGTTTTATTGGGGATTTAAAGAAATCATTACATCCAATGTATGCAATTGCATTTATTATCGTATTTGTACTCGCATTCGGATTATCAGCGTATGAAACAGTGTTTAGCTTATTCTCTGATCATAAATTTGGTTTCTCGCCGAAAGATATTGCGGCAATTATTACAATTAGTTCAATCTTTGGGGTAGTTGTGCAAGTATTTATGTTTGGCAAATTGGTAGACATGTTCGGTGAGAAAGTGTTAATTCAAATATGTTTAATTGTAGGTGCAGTATTAGCATTCGTCTCAACTGTAGTCTTTAATTATTGGATTGTACTTCTCGTTACTTGCTTCATTTTCTTAGCATTTGATTTACTTCGTCCAGCTTTAACGACATTTTTATCAAAAGCAGCCGGAAAAGAGCAAGGATTCGTCGCTGGTATGAACTCGACTTATACGAGTTTAGGAAATATCGCAGGACCAGCGATGGGCGGAATATTATTTGATATGAATATTCATTATCCATATGCATTTTCAGGCGTTGTTTTAATAGTTGGTCTCGGCATTACATTTATGTGGAGAGAGAAACAGTTGGCTGAAAGTTTTGCGAAGTAATAAAACCCCTTACGACGGTAAGGGGTTTTTGTTTTATCCTGATTAAAGTTTCATTTTATAAGCTTAATCCAAACCGTTTTAATTCAATAAAAATCCCCTCTAATTGCTTTCCTTTATCCGTTAATGTGTACTCTACACGAGGCGGAACTTCTGGATATACTTTTCTCGTTATAATGCCTTGAGACTCTAATTCTTTTAGTCGAAGCGATAATGTTTTTGGACTAATACCATCCATTGATTTTTGTAAATCACTAAAGCGTAATGTTCCTTCGATAAGAAGATCACGAATGATTAAAAACGTCCATTTTGTACTAATTACATCAAGCGTTTTAGCGATGGGACAAGGTATGCCAGGTAAACCTTTCGTTAATTCAACTGGATTTATATCGTTCATGGAACTAGCCTCCATAAAATTTTTTTGGATGAATTTGCTTTATAGTATCACAAAACTATACTTTTGGTAACTATATGAAAAAAATATCACTACTTCCATAAAGGAAGTTAGTGCATATACAATAGCAATACGAAACAAAAAGGATTTATATAAGGAGGTGGTGATTTCCATGGGGATAAAAAAGTTATTTAGATTTCTTAGTTTGTTTGTTATTTGTATTGTGCTTGTAGCATGTGGTGTGGAACAAAAAACTGAAGTTCAATTATTAAAAGAAATGCCAAAGCCAAAAGCAATGACAATTGATCCCTCACTAAGTAAAAAAGAAGCGACAGAAATGGTTCATGCGGCGCAGCGTTTTTATGCATTTTGGGATACAGGTAAGGAGGAACTTATTCCGCAGACTGTTACTAAAGATTTCTTCGATAATACATTGCCGAAAGGGCGACCACAAGGCATTGAAGGATTAAAGTTTGCAGCGCAAAATTTTCGTAAAGTTGTGCCTGATATACATTGCGAGATTGAAGACTTATTAGTTGTTGGTGATAAAGTAACAGCCCGTCTTTCTTTTACAGGAACACATAATGGTAAGAAAATTAATTTTTTTGCAATTGATATTTTACATGTGAAAGACGGAAAGATAACGGAAGATTGGCATTTAGAAGATAATCTTACACTACAGCAGCAACTCGGCTTAATAGCTGAAGAGTAGATCATATAGGGGAGAGGAAAGCGATGAAAAATATATTTATTATAAATGGACATGAAAAATACGGTACAAAGGAAGGACGATTAAATAAAACGTTAGTAGATTATATGGTTACTGTATTAGGCGAGAATCATCATGTGAAAACAACAACGATTCAAGATGGTTACAATATTAAAGAAGAACAAGATAAGTTTTTATGGGCTGATGTTGTGATTTATCAAACGCCGATTTACTGGTTTAGTGTACCGGGCTTATTTAAAACGTATATGGATGAAGTATATGAATACGGTTTGTTCTTTAAAGGTGCTGATGAATATGGAACAGGTGGTTTATTAAAAGAGAAAGAGTATATGTTCTCTACAACTTGGAATGCACCTGAAAAAGCATTTGGAGATAAGACGAAGTTCTTTGAAGGAGAAAGTTTAGAATCAGCGCTTAGTCATTTACACCGCGTGCAGAAGTTTCTCGGTATGAGTCCGTTAAAGAGTTTTGCTTGTTATGATGTGGTGAAGAATCCGGATATAGAGAAGTATTTAGGGAACTTGAAGAATCATTTAGAAGAAGTCATTCAATAATTAGAGTCATCCCCGTATTTAATGCGGGGATGACTCTATCCATAACTTCGCAAAATTTGCCCAGCCGAATGAATCAGTTGTTACGTTTTTTTAGGAAGGGTGATATGTTATTCTTTTTAAAACGGATCAACTTCAGCTAAATCAGGATTGCTATTTGGGTTTGTTAATAAGACTTTCAGCTCACCTACTTCAGAGAGCGCAACGAGGATATAACCACTAATAAGGACGACGAGTCCGATGACCCTTAATGTTTGCAGTGTGATATCACGGCTATTGTTTTCGGAGTTGTCTTGGGGCATTGAAGGTGGATTGTTATTCATAAATAGGGCTCCCATCTTTTGTATTTATATATGTGCGAAATCATTATTTAACTTATGGATAGGAATTATATAGTCATTTTCACTATATGAGAACTGCCTATGAAAAGTGATAAGGAATTTTTGGGCGAGAAAAGAGGGGAATCCAAAAGATTATTAAAACTGAACTTTTGGATTCCCCTCTTTTTATTTATCTTGCTATTTGTGGTGGTCGGATTTCCTGTAAACGACCAGTTGGTGAGGGCTAATGAATCAGTGGGGGGATGAATAAAACCCCACTGATTCATTATTTTCATGTAAATAAAAGGAGGTTAGTTAACCAAAGTAGTTATCCTAATATACGCAATGATTCTTTAATAAACGCCGGTATATCTTCTGGTTGTCTACTTGTGACTAGCTGGTTTTGGCATACGACAACCTCTGTGTCATGAAAGTTTCCGCCGGCGTTTTTTAAATCGACTTCAATAGATTTATATCCAGTGACATCACGTCCTTCAAGTGTTTGTGCAGTGATGAGTAGCTGAGGTCCGTGACAAATAGCGAAAACAGGTTTTTTTGCATCCATAAATGCTTTACTAAAGCGAACGAAACGCTCATCTGCACGAAGTATATCTGGAGAAAATCCACCGGGTATGAAGAGTGCATCAAAGTTTTCTGGAGAAACACCATCAATATTTTTATCAATTACGACTTCGCTTTTTTCTTGTTTACCGTGTACCGTTTTACCTTTTTCCATTTCAATAGTTGTTAATTCATATCCCTTCTGTTTAAAAGCTTCTACTGGCTCTGTGTATTCTGTGTCCTCGAAATAATCCGTTATTAAAATAGCAATTTTTTTACTCATTCTAATCCGCTCCTTACATTATATTATCGGTTCCAGAATCGTCCTTGGGCAATGCCTTCTATAAATGACTCAATTGAAGTGTTTGTTAAGTTGTAAACTCCTGCTCCATCCAGTTTAATCTTACTATGGTCCAAAGCATGAGGATTACTAAGAACATGAGCTATCGGTTTAAAATGTTTAAAAGTAGTTTCTGCAAATTCTAAAACAGGGGGGTGAATGACAGACTCACTACTAAACACTAATACTGCATCAAAAAGGGAGGAGTCTGTTGTTGTATAAGTATCAGTTACTTTAATGGAATCATTGAACTGATAAATTTTATTATCTATGATGCTATAGTTAATTCGGTGTTGTACAAAAGCTTGAATCCATTCGGACAGAAGTGAGACGCTTGGGTCACCATTTAATAGAATTGCAACATTTTTGGAATCAGATTTAAAAATAGTATTGGACATACTTAGTGCAGGTGATTTTGCATCTGAATTTACTTCGTGATTTTCCTTAGGTAAAGGAGCTCCAATAATGTTAGCGACTTCTTGTGCTAATTGACGATCGACGTGGTTTAAGAGAGCAATTACATTTGCCTTCACCATGTCTGATTTACACTTCCCAACTTCAAAGCAAAAAGCTTCTTTTATGTGCTGCTTTTCAATAGGGCTCATACTATTGTAGAAAAGTTTAGCCTGAGAATAAAAGTTAAGAAAGCTTTTACTGCGACCTCTAATTTTATGCCCATCAATCTTTTCTTGATAATGTTCATATCCTCCTTGTTCGGCTTGGACGGTTGCAGGTTGATTGTTATTTAATCCATTAGGATGATAGCTTGTTTGACCGCGATGAATCTGCATTTGATGCATACCATCACGTTGATTATTATGAAAAGGACATACGGGCTGATTGATAGGGATTTGATGGAAATTAGGGCCCCCTAAACGAGATAATTGTGTATCTGTATAGGAGAATAATCTTCCTTGCAGAAGAGGGTCATTTGAAAAATCAATACCTGGTACGACATGACCAGGGTGAAAAGCTACCTGCTCTGTTTCAGCAAAGAAGTTATCAACATTTTTGTTCAATGTCATTTTACCAACTAATTTTACGGGAACTTTTTCTTCTGGCCATAATTTCGTTGGATCTAAAATATCAAAATCAAATTTATGTTCATCTTCTTCTGGAATTAACTGTAATCCAAGTTCCCATTCAGGATAATCCCCTTTTTCAATTGCTTCGTATAAATCTTGACGATGAAAATCAGGATTTTTCCCAGCAATCTTTTGAGCTTCATCCCATACTAATGAATGAACCCCGAGGGTAGGTTTCCAGTGAAACTTTACGAAATGGGCTTTTCCTTCTGCGTTAATGAGTCGAAATGTGTGAACTCCAAAACCTTCCATCATTCGTAAACTACGCGGAATAGCTAGGTCGCTCATTTGCCACATGACCATATGAGTGGACTCAGGATTATGCGCAACAAAGTCCCAAAAGGTATCATGAGCGCTAGCTCCTTGAGGAATATCATTATGTGGTTCTGGTTTAACTGCATGGACAAAATCAGGAAATTTAATAGCATCTTGGATAAAGAATACTGGCATATTATTACCCACTAAATCATAGTTTCCTTCATCTGTATAAAATTTTGTGGCGAATCCGCGTACATCTCTTACTGTGTCGTTGGATCCTTTAGAACCTTGAACGGTTGAGAACCGTACAAATACAGGTGTTTTCTTTGAAGGATTAGTAAGAAAATCTGCTTTCGTATATGTTTCTAAAGATTCATAAAGCTGAAAATAACCATGAGCGCCAACCCCGCGTGCATGAACAATCCTTTCGGGAATTCGTTCGTGATCAAAATGAGTCATTTTCTCGCGAAAGTGGAAATCCTCCATTAAGGTTGGGCCTCTTAAGCCCATCTTTAAAGAAAATTCATCTTCAGCTATTTTTACCCCTTGATTTGTTGTTAAAGCATGTTTGCATTGATTGTCAGTAACGTGATGCTTCAATTGTTCCGTTTTTTTATTCACAATATAGGCCCCTCCTTTACTCTGTTAATTTAATAGATACCCTTTTTATTAGTATGTAAACATGTATTATCGTTTTTGTATGTAAAAATCATAAAATATCGGTTGTTTCAGTGATTCTTGTTTGAGGAAGCAAAATAAAAAAGCCAAGGATAATTTATTTTCTCCTTGGCTTTTAAGATATTTCTTTTTGTTAAAACGAAGAAACGCGTTGCTTCGTTTTTGGTACAATAATAAATTTGATCCAGAGTAACCCGATAATCATAATGATAAGGCTATGTAAAATTTGTCCTGTAGCAATGAGTATAACACTCGAAAATACAATGAGTTGAATACTTAGCAATATAAAGATTAAGCTAAGAAATTGTTTCATTCTTTCTTCAGTATGGATTGGATATAATGCTGCAATAATATTTCCTGAAAAATATTTCCATAGTGAACGAAGCTGCATAGAGATCATATATAGAACGATGTAAGTGATAGCACCTTTTACGTATATATTTGGTATGAAATATAAGGCGAAAGCACCGATCAATCCTAAGCGAATATATATACCGAAATAATCATTTCCACGTAAAAATGCTAGTGTATGTAAGTAGAAGAAAGTTGCTCGTTTTTTATGTAATAAAGGTTCAATCCAATTTGTAAGCCATTTTCTTTTATTTACTTGTTTATTCATTTGCGGAACATCTGTGAAAATGCTAGCAAATTGATAAAAACGAACGTTCATTTTTTCTTCTTGCTCGATTATGTAATCCCACGGTATTCGTTTTGTAGGCTGTTTTTTCGTATATAGAAGTAGGAAAGCAAGTAGTAAGAGTAGTCCGCCCAATATGAGAACATTTGCGGAATAAAACAGCATGTAAATGATTAGGGCGTTACAAGTAATACGAATGATCAGCCATATATTTTTTTCGTGACTATCACGCCACATCCAATGTATGTACATGTTCCAGGCTTTCGTAATCATTAACACGATAAAGATTGTACATAAAAAAGGTACAGTTAATTGTAATGATTGCATAGCAAGTGGTACGAGAATAAGGAACGTAAATAATAATGGGAAAAGCTGAATGATGTAATTATATAGAAGAGATTTTTTGAAATAGGATGTTAGTTTCTCTTCTAATGCAAGCAAATAGACAGCATCAGGTTTTTGAATAAATGTACGGATAGGGCATCTCGTTATAATGAACGTAAGTACAATCGTTATAATTATTAAAGATATTCCTTTAGAAGGAGATGCTTTTAGAAACTGAGCATAATAATATGCACCAACGCATGAAATAAAGATAAAGCTATATAGTAAACCGTTAATCATACGTGCAAAGTATGTAATGATATTTTGAATATGTTGTTGGAAGCGACTGCTCCATAGCGATTCGATTGACATGTTTTTCACCTCTTTGTTCTATTATATATGTTTTACAAAAGAAAAAACGAGCAAATTGCGTTATGCAACTTGCCCGTTTTTCTTTTCGTTATTTTTTTTCTGATCACGATTCATTAATGGATAGAAAGCAAATCCAATTACGAATAAACCAATTCCGAGAAGGAACGTTTTTATATCGGATGCGCCGGTTTTAATAACCCATAGTGCGTAGCAAAGTGCGATCACTGCGACTATACCATCTGTAATTCTTGCCCGCATTTCATTTTTATATGTTTCACCAGTTGCGACTAGTTTTAACTGGAAGATTGGTGAAACGAGATATGGAATGAGGTAGGCCAGTGTTGATACGGTAATAACGAATGTATAAGCTTCCGCAATAGTTCCTGATAATGTTGAGAATAGGAATACTTGCGACATAATGTTTGTTAATCGTAATGAGTAAATTGGACTTCCTTTTTTATTTGTTTTCGTGAAGAAGGAAGGGAAGAAACCTTCTTTTGCTGCTTGATAAGGTACTTCTGAGCTTAATAAAATCCAGCCTAAGATAGAACCGAACAGGGAAGTAAGAGCAAGTAATGCCATCAGTTTCCCGCCGCCATGACCCATTGCAGCGTTTAGTGCATCTGCTAATGGACGTTCCGAAGATTGTAATTTATCAACATGAAGTACACCCATTGTTAAAATTGTAATTCCTAAGTAAATCGCAACTGTAATAAGTAATCCCGCAACTGTTGCACGTTTTACCGTTTTTGGAGAAACAGCACGGTTTGATAAAAGAACGGCTGACTCAATTCCGATAAACGCCCAAAGCGTTGTAAGAGCAGCTAAATTTACTTGTGAAAGAAGACCATGTGATACACCTGATTTATCAATCATCGGCGTGTACCATTGTCCAAACTTAGAAGCTTCGAATGCAAATAACGTAACGACGATGAATAAAAGGAATCCAGTTACTTTCGTTGTTGTTGCTAAGAAGTTTAGCTTTCCAGCTCCGCTTACACCATTTGTTAATATAATATGAGTTCCCCAAAGTAAGATGGAACAAATCGTAAATGTAATTAGTTTTCCGACTTCTATGTTAAAAGAACCGATTGAAAATAGTAGTCGCGTATCTTTCATAATTGGGAAGAAGAGTGATAAATATCCCGCAAATGATGTAATGATGGCAACGTTACTTGCCCAGTTTGCAACCCAATATCCCCATACCATACTGAAGCCAGCCATTTTTTTCTTTTTTGGTGTTGAGAATAAAGCATATGCATGACTTTGTGGCCCTGTCGTTAAATCAGGACGACGAATTGCTAAATTACCGAAAACAAGAGCTAGCATTAAAACACCAAACCCTGTAGTTAACCAAGCTAAAGTGACACCGAGTGGGCTTGCTGTTTGTGCCAACGTACTTGGCACCATGAAAATACCAGCGCCAACCATGTTACCGACAACGAAAGCTGTTAGTACCCAAAAGCCCCATTTTTTTTGTTGCATAGAAAATACCTCCAAAGTTAGTATAACCAAGTCAAGCGAGGAGATATGTATGTCTTCCTGAGTCAGGAAGAGAAGTCCCAAACAAAACAAAAAAAGCACGTAATCTGCCGCTACATGCTTTCTATCTTATAAGAAACCCACGACATACCTCTCGATAGCTCTCCACAAACGAAACGTTTGTGACAGTTCTGCACTTATTAAATGCAGACCCAGCAAGCGTGCATGGTGGACACGACTTACTTCGGCAACCATTCCTTTCTCATTCCTTCATCAATGCCACTACATCTCCTGAAATGATACTCTTAATGATTGCAACCTCTACCTCACCGAGATACGAATGAGGATTTAAATATTAAATTAACGTCTTTAAGAGTAACAAATGAATTTTTATACGTCAATGGATATAGTAATAATCAGATTATAGAGAAGAGTTTGTGATTAGGAATGAATAATTATTTGATATAAAAAGAAGCCGATCTAAACTAGATCAGCTTCTACATATAAAATTAAACTAAGTTTAATACTGTTACTTTTTCACGTGTCATAGACTCAAGGCTCTTACGAATACCTTGTGCGCCCATACCTGAACCTTTTACACCAATGAATGGGAAGTGGTCAGGGCCGCGCTCTGTGCGTCCGTTAATTTGTACAGAACCAGTTTCGATTTTGTTAGCAATTGCAAATGCTTTGTTAATGTCTTTAGTGAAGACACTTGCTTGCAGACCGAACTCTGATTTGTTAGCAATTTCAATTGCTTGTTCATCTGAAGAAACACGGATGATTGGAAGGATTGGGCCGAATGGCTCTTCCCAAGCAACTTTCATCTCTTCTGTTACGTGATCGATTAATGTTGGGTAAATTAAGTTACGCTCACGTTTGTTACCGATAACGATTGTAGCACCTTTTTCTACAGCGTCGTCAACTAAACCTTGAACGAAGTCAGCAGACTTGTCGTCAATTAATGGAACGATTGTGCTGTCTTGTTCTGGAGATCCAACTGATAGTTCAGCTACTTGCGCTTTTAATAAGCTAACAAGCTCGTCCGCTACGTTTTCGTGTACAAGTACACGTTTAATAGCTGTACAACGTTGACCAGAGTAAGAGAATGCACCGCTTACGATATGGTTTGCAGCATCTTGTAAGTCAGCATCTTCACGAACGATACCAGGATCTTTACCACCAAGTTCTAATACAAGTGGAATCATTGAAGCTTTTTTCGCTAAATGTTTACCTGTGTTTGTACCACCTGTGAACGATACCATATTGATACCTTCGTGTTCTACTAAGTAGTCACCAATTACAGAACCGCGTCCTGTAGCTACGTTTACAAGACCTTTTGGAAGGCCAGCTTTGTGAAGTGCTTCCACCATTTTAATACCACTAATTGCACCTTGAGTTGCTGGTTTGAAAATAACAGCGTTACCCATAATTAATGCTGGTGCAAGTTTTGCAGCAGATAAGTTTACTGGGTAGTTAAATGGTGCGATTGCTAATACAACACCAAGTGGTGCACGTTGGATAATCGCAAGTTTCGATTTCGTTCCGCCCGGGAAGCTATCGCCCATCATGCTTTCTCCGTGCATATGTAAAGCTTCTTCGATCGTGTAACGAATGAAGTCAGCTGTACGAACAACTTCTTTCTTCGCATCTTTATAGCCTTTACCGACTTCTTTCATAATGATATCGGCAATTTCATCCTGCATATTTACGAGCTCATCAGCCCATTTATATAAGTATTTTGCGCGATCTTGTAGGGAAGCTTCAGCCCATGATTTTTGAGCTTCTTTTGCAGATGCAATTGCTTCATCTACTTCTCCGCGAGTAATTGCTTGTACTTGTCCAATTACTTCGTGTAAATATGGAGATGGAATTTCGATTGTTTCTCCTGAAGAGCTTTCTCTCCATTCTCCGTTTAAATAAAATTTGTACGTATTGCTAGTTGTCATGATTAGTCCTCCTAAAATAGCAACTTGTAAGAGTGAGTATAAGGTGATTGTAGGGGGTTTGATAACATTTTTCAAATGAAATGTTTGTGAAAACGATTTCTTATTCTTTTTTTATTTTGTATGCCCTTTCTTACGGAATATTCTCTTATTTCAAAATGATGTAGCGTATATTTTTATTCAGTTTGTAAAAAAAATAATTGACAGAATACTCAATAAAGTTGTAAGATTATAAATGGAAAATAAATGAAAGGGGTGTGCGTAATGATTGTAATCGTAAATGTAATGGGCTTAGCTCTGTTAAATGGCAGAAAACATTCATATCATTACGCAACCCGTGCGGATATATAAGGCATTCTCTGTCTTATAAGAAGCGTACGTTGCGTATATCGTAACGTACGCTTTTTATGCATTTTTGTGCATATCGTCAAGCGGCGGTATGCTTTTTTTTGTTTATTTTTCCTTGTATGGTTACGATGAAAATTTTGGAAGGTGGAAAAATGTGATGAGATTGTATGGGTTACGAAATGTAAATGTGATGGGTCTGGATAGTGGATAAAGAAGTGAGAGTTAAACGAGAACGAGAAGGGAGAGGTTACATTGTTATCAGTATTACTAAAGCTAAAATGGTTTTTTAAAGAGCATTGGAAGAGATATAGTATCGCTATTGGAGCTCTTTTAATTGTAAATATAGTTGAAGTCATTCCCCCGAAAGTGTTAGGGGTTACGATAGATAATATAAAAACAGGAACGTTAACGAATGCGGAGATTATGCAATTTATTCTCATTTTAATAGGGGTTACGGTAATTGGATATGGTCTTACTTTCGTTTGGCAACACCAGCTGTTTGGGGGAGCATTCGTACTGGAGAAAACGATGCGCTCTAAATTTATGGGGCACTTACTTAAAATGACACCGACGTTTTATCATAAAAATCGTACGGGTGATTTAATGGCGAGAGCGACAAATGATTTAAAAGCAATTGCTATGACAGCTGGTTTCGGTATATTAACGCTCGTGGATTCGAGTTTATATATGCTTACGATTGTCTTTATGATGGGATTTACAATTAGTTGGGAGCTTACATTTGCGGCGCTTATACCGCTTCCGATTATGGCGTATGCGATGAACATATATGGAAAGAAATTGCATGAGAGATTTACAGTCGCGCAAGATGCGTTCGGAGATATGAATGATAAAGTACTTGAATCGATTGCTGGTGTGCGTGTTATTCGTGCATACGTACAAGAGAATGCAGACGAGGAAAGATTTCATCATTTAGGAGATGACGTCTACGAAAAAAATATGAAGGTAGCAAGAATTGATGCATTATTCCAACCAACTGTGAAAATGCTTGTCGGTCTTAGTTATTTAATCGGCTTAGTGTACGGTGCATACCTTGTGTTCCAGTCAAAGGTGACGCTTGGTGAACTCGTTTCTTTTAACGTGTATTTAGGGATGATGATTTGGCCGATGTTTGCAATTGGTGAATTAATCAATGTTATGCAAAGAGGAAATGCTTCGCTTGACCGTGTGAATGAAACGTTAGCGTATGAGCCAGATGTAAAGAATCCAAAACATCCAAAGCTTGTGCAAGATCCGGATTATATTCAGTTTGATGATGTGTCTTTCTCATACCCTTCATCAACTGAAGAAAATTTAAAGAAGGTTTCTTTCACATTAAAGCAAGGAGAAACGCTAGGGGTTGTCGGAAAAACAGGAAGCGGGAAAACGACGCTTGTACGTCAGCTTCTTCGTCAATATCCGCTTGGAGATGGAGATATTGCGGTCTCTGATGTGACATTAGATAAAATAACAAATGAAAATGTACTCGGATGGATTGGGTATGTACCTCAGGAACATATTTTGTTCTCAAAAACAGCGAGAGAAAATATTTTATTCGGAAATAGGGAAGCGACGGAAGAAGAACTTGAGAAAGCAATTGAAATTGCTGCGTTTAAAAAAGACTTAGAGTTTTTACCAGAAGGATTAGAAACGCTCGTTGGAGAGAAAGGTGTTTCTTTATCAGGAGGGCAAAAACAAAGGATCTCGATTGCGCGAGCTGTTATTCAAAATCCAGAAATTTTAATTTTGGACGATTCTTTATCAGCTGTAGATGCTCGTACGGAAGCAGCGATCATTGAAAATATAAGAACAGAAAGAAGCGGAAAGACGACGATTATTACGACGCACCGTTTATCTGCAGTGCAACATGCGGATTGGATTCTCGTTATGGATGAGGGGCAAGTAATGGAAGAAGGTACACATGCTCAGCTTATCCAGAGCGGAGGCTGGTATGCTGAGCAGTTTGAAAGACAACAAGGTGAAAGTGAAAGTGCGGATAGTGGGGTGAAAATATGAGCGTTTCAAAACGATTGTTTCAATATGCGATGAAAGTGAAGGGGACGATTTTTGCAGCGATGCTAATGTTATTTATTTTCGTCATTGCAGAGCTTGCTGGTCCTTTCGTCGCTAAAACGATGATTGATGATCATATCGTCGGGATAGAGAAACCTTGGTATGAAACAGAAAAGAGTGAAGAAGCTGTTTCATATAATGGCGCTTTTTATAAGCGAAGTGATCGCTTTGAACAAGGCGAGACAAAAGGTAAAGAAGTACGTGTGATGCAAGTCGGTTTTCAATATTATTTTGTACCGAATAAAGTGAATATTGAAGGGTCACGTACTGTAAAAGGTGATATGATTACCGTTCAAAATGGTAAGGCGGTGCAAGTGTATAAAGCGAAGGCATTAACGAAAGAAGAAGTGTTTGCATTTTATAAACCAGAAATAAACCGTCTATTATTACTTGGTGGTGGCTATTTCGCTTTATTAGTAGTCGTATCATTATTTGCATACGGAAAGCAGTTCTTCTTGCAGAAGGCAGCGAACAAAATTATTCAAATTATGAGGGAAGATGTGTTTTCTCATATTCAAACGTTGCCGATTCGTTATTTCGATCATTTACCGGCGGGGAAAATTGTTTCGCGTGTGACGAATGATACAGAGGCCATTCGTGATTTATATGTAACTGTACTTGCAACATTCGTTTCTAGTATCATTTATATTATTGGGATATTCGCTGCGCTATTTTTATTAGATGTGAAGCTCGCTTCATTATGTTTATTAATTATCCCAATTTTAATTGTTTGGGCGATTCTTTATAGAAAATATGCGTCTGTATATAATCATAAAATGCGTTCACGTTTATCCGATATTAACGGAACAGTGAATGAATCCATTCAAGGGATGCCAATTATTCAAGCGTTCCGTCAAGAGCGTGAAACGAAAAAAGAATTTGAAGAATTAAACGGCGATTATTTTAAGTATCAAAATAAAATTTTAAATTTAAATGCAGCAACTTCGCATAACTTAGTAGCTGTATTAAGAAATATCGCTTTCACAGGAGTGATTTGGTATTTCGGCGGTGCGTCATTAAGTGCTACAGGTATTATTTCACTTGGGGTACTGTATGCGTTCGTCGATTATTTAACACGATTATTCTCGCCAATTACGAATATGGTGAACCAGCTTGCAAACTTAGAGCAAGCGCGCGTTGCATCAGAACGTGTCTTTGAATTGTTAGAGGAAAAAGGAGAAGCGGTAGAAGAAGAACGTATGCCTCGTTTAAAAGGAAATGTAAAATTTGATAATGTATCATTTTCTTATAATGGAAAAGATGAAGTGTTAAAAAATATTTCTTTTGAAGCGAAACAAGGCGAGACAGTGGCACTTGTCGGTCATACTGGATCAGGAAAAAGTTCTATCATGAATGTACTCTTTCAATTTTATGAGTTTGAAAAAGGAAAGCTTACGATTGATGGTCATGATGTAAGAGAAATGCCGAAACAAGCAACTCGTGAGCATATGGGAATCGTACTGCAAGACCCGTTTCTTTTTAGCGGGACGGTCGCTTCCAACGTAAGCTTAGAAAACGAAAAAATTTCAAAAGAGCGCATTGTAAAGGCGCTACGTGATGTTGGTGCTGAAAGATTTGCAAACAATATAAATGAAGAAATTACAGAAAAGGGAAGTACGCTTTCCACTGGAGAACGTCAGCTTATTTCGTTTGCTAGGGCGCTTGCTTTTGATCCAGCTATCTTAATACTAGATGAAGCAACGTCTAGTATTGATACAGAAACAGAGGCGATGATTCAACAAGCACTAGAAGTTGTGAAAAAAGGAAGAACGACGTTTATTATCGCTCACCGCCTTTCAACAATTAAAAGCGCAGATCAAATTATTGTGCTCGATAGAGGGACGATTTTGGAAAAAGGGTCTCATGATGAACTCATGAAAAAGCGTGGGCGTTATTATGATATGTATAAAACGCAAATGGAAGGCAATCAGAGTGCTTAATAGGTATGGAGGAGAACTTGTGATTTTCACAAGTTCTTTTTTATTGATGAACATGTCGACTCTTTAGCGAATTACGACAGTTAAATAAGAAGTATTGTTTTACCTTTTTCTTTATAAATGCTATATTAAAAAATGTTACTTATTTTTTGTATGTGGCGTTATTTTTCCCTTTTGTTTGATTATGAAGAAAAAGGATAAACTAAATAAGAACATTTTCATTGAAAAATTGTTCAAGATTGCATACAATCAATATAGTTTTTAAATTCCTATCAGAATACTTGGAGGATTACAATCATGAAGAAATTATTTTCAGTGCTTGCAGTAACTACATTAGCGATCGGGATTGTAGCCGGCTGCGGTAAAGAAGAGAAAAAAGATACAGCTAGTCAAGACGCGTTACAAAAGATTAAACAAAGCGGTGAACTTGTAATTGGTACAGAAGGTACATACCCACCATTTACGTTCCACGATTCAAGCAATAAATTAACTGGATTTGATGTTGAATTAGCAGAAGAAGTTGCAAAACGTTTAGGTGTAAAACCTGTATTTAAAGAAACACAATGGGATAGCTTACTGGCTGGCCTAGATGCAAAACGTTTCGATATGGTTGCAAACGAAGTTGGTATTCGTGAAGATCGTCAAAAGAAATACGATTTCTCTAAGCCATACGTTTCATCTTCAGCGGCATTAGTTATTGCAAAAGATAAAGATAAGCCTGCTACATTTGCTGATGTAAAAGGACTAAAAGGAGCACAATCTTTAACGAGTAACTATGCAGATATCGCTAAGAAAAATGGTGCGGAAATTATTGGTGTAGAAGGATTTAGCCAAGCAGCAGAATTATTAGCTTCAGGACGCGTTGACTTCACAATCAATGATAAGTTATCAGTACTAAACTACTTAGAAACGAAAAAAGATGCGAAAATTAAAATTGTAGATACTGAAAAAGAAGCTTCAGAAAGTGGATTCTTATTCCGTAAAGGTAGCACTAAGCTTGTACAAGAAGTAGATAAAGCGTTAGAAGATATGAAAAAAGACGGTACGTATGACAAAATAACGAAAAAATGGTTCGGTGAAAATGTATCTAAGTAGTGCATTGGTTTCAGATCGATTGTCTACTTGGATAGATATTATGCAGTCTTCCTTCATGCCTATGCTGAAGGAAGCTGTTTTTACGACAATTCCATTAACGCTTATTACATTTATTATCGGGATTATACTGGCAACGTTAACAGCGCTCGCACGTATTTCTGGTAGTCGTATTTTACAATGGATTGCTCGTATCTATGTATCTATCATTCGCGGAACGCCACTTCTTGTACAGTTATTTATTATTTTCTATGGTCTTCCAACTCTTAATATTGAAGTTGAGCCATATACAGCAGCAGTTGTTGGATTTTCATTAAATGTCGGTGCATATGCATCTGAAATTATTCGTGCTTCTATCCTTTCCATTCCGAAAGGGCAGTGGGAAGCAGCTTACACAATTGGGATGACATATCCACAAGCATTAAAACGTGTTATTTTACCACAAGCAACGCGCGTATCAATTCCACCGCTTTCGAATACATTTATTAGCTTAGTGAAGGATACTTCATTAGCATCATTAATTTTAGTAACAGAAATGTTCCGAAAAGCGCAGGAGATTGCGGCGATGAACTACGAGTTTTTAATTGTTTATTTTGAAGCAGGTCTTATTTATTGGGTTATTTGTTTCTTATTATCAATCGTACAACAGATGTTAGAGAAGCGTTCAGAACGCTACACATTAAAATAATCCTTTTACAAAAGGAGTTTTTGTTTTTATGATTTCAATTCAGCACTTACAAAAAAGTTTCGGAGATAATACCGTACTAAAGCATATAGATTTAACAGTTGAGAAAGGCGAGGTTGTTGTTATTATTGGACCGTCTGGATCTGGTAAAACGACATTCTTACGTTGTCTTAACGTACTAGAAACACCAAACGCCGGTAGCATTCGCATCGGCAATAAAGAGCTTAATTTTGCTCAAAAAGTATCGAAGAAAGATATTGTAAATCTTCGTACGCAAACAGGTATGGTATTCCAGCACCATAACTTATTCCCTCATTTGACAGCACTTCAAAACGTAATGGAAGGACTCATTACAGTGAAAAAAGTAGGGAAAGAAGAAGCGAAGAAAAAAGCAAACTACTTCCTTGAAAAAGTTGGTTTAGCAGATAAAGTGGATTTATATCCATTTCAATTATCAGGCGGACAACAACAGCGTGTTGGAATTGCGCGCGCGCTTGCGATGGAGCCGGAAGTGTTACTATTTGATGAGCCGACGTCAGCACTTGATCCTGAACTTGTTCAAGAAGTTCTGAAAGTAATGAAAGAACTTGCTAAAGAAGGTATGACGATGGTCATTGTAACGCACGAAATGCGTTTTGCACATCAAATTGCGAACCGTGTTATTTTCATGGATGGCGGTGTCGTTGTTGAACAAGGTACACCAGAAGATGTATTTACAAATCCAAAAGAAGAACGTACGAAGAAGTTTTTACAAATGTTGCAATAAATTAAGGAAGGTCTCAAGGCATATGCCTTGAGACCTTTTTGCCATATATATTTATTTGTGGAATCCGCCAAGGCTTTGCTCAGCCATTGCAACTAGACGTTTTGTAATTTCTCCACCAACTGAACCGTTAGCACGAGCCGTAGAATCTGCTCCTAATTGTACACCAAATTCTTGAGCGATTTCGTACTTCATTTGATCGATTGCAGCTGTTGCACCTGGTACTACTAATTGATTTGAAGAATTTTGGTTTGCCATAGGAATATATCCTCCTTAGAGTTATAAAAGTTTTTTTGGTTGGACTAGCTGGAGTTGAACCAGATTATCGCCCCGGTTGGCGCTAATCCATCGGTAATTAAGTTTGTACTCATAGTATGGATGTTACCTAGAAAGATATACAAAATAATAATTTGTAAATTTTGTAAAAAAAACTTATTGATTTCGTAAATTATGAAATAAGAGTAATCGTTGTATTTTTAAGAAAACAGGCCAAACTAAGGAGGATATTAAATATAATTTTCTCATTGTAGCCTGCTACTTGTAGGCTAATCATTAGCTTCTTATTTATGATTTATTGAAATGAAATCGGTAGCAACTTCATAGTTCTATTTTTAAGTAGGGATGGAGTGACCGCTCCTATGCATGGGTAGGTGCTCTCTTCAATCTAAAAAAGAGAGGCTTTAAACGATAACGTATGGAGGAATCATGATGGGGATTTGCCCGCTTTGCAACGCATTAGAATCACAAACATATTCTTGTCAAAATTGCCAAAGTATACTCCAAGATTATGGGAAGTCTGTAGATTACATAGACGATTATAGTGCCTATATGGATCAAGAATTATTAAATGCAGTAGATGGTTTAACGCATAATAATTCAAATGAATATTGCAATCATATTTTTTATTGCGGAGTATGTAACGTGGAAACAGAGGTTGTAGTAAAACTTGTGTAAATAGAAAACTTCCACCTTATTATCTAGGTGGAAGTTTTTGTTTTTGTATTTGTGAGTGAATCATAGGGGAAGGGATATGTTCGGTATTTGATGAAGCCCCTGATTTTATTTGAGACATTTTTTCTTTTGTATCACGTAAAGAATGTTCAGTTAAGTAGACGGCATATTCGTAAAATAACTGGCGCGTCATTTCACTTTGCTCTTTTAATTTTTCATCTTGGAATACAGTTCGCCCAGGTTTAGAGTTGGCTTCAAAGAGCCACGGATTTTCCTTTGTGTCTAAACCGATATCAAAACCGATTTCTCCAATATTTCCGGTTACTTGTTCATCGAGCGCGTAACTTATTTGTAAGGCAGTATGTTTTAATTTGTTTTCAATTTGAACTTGTTTCGTTGAATCTGGAAAAAGCTCTTGTAGCAATTTTGTATCACCGCCGCTATTTACGTGCGTTGTTAAACTGCCTTTGCCGGCGATTTTGGCGACGATTGCACTAACTATCCAATTACCGAAATGATTTTTATTTGTATGAATGCGGAAATCAACAGGTTGCCCATCGAAGCGAAGTAACGAAATACCTTGCTGTACGATAAACTTTTTTAAATCATGTCCCTTTAATACGTGGTTTAGAAGAGTTTCTAATGATTGATACTTTCTCAGTTTATTTTCTTCATTTTCGCGATAACGACAGTAGTAGCAATTCTCTGTTTGAGAATAAAATATTTGATGAATATTTCTACCAAAGCTCCCGTGTATTGGTTTCATGTACACTGATTTATACGTGCCAAGAAACCGTTCTACTTGTTCAAAATGCTGAAATGCTTCTGTGTTTGGTAATAAGGGTCTAATTGATTCGTCTTTCATAAGAAGTTGATGAACTTCCCATTTATTGAAAAAACCTGGATTAAACCATGGAATGGAGTAGTCTTGTTCTAACTTTCTTTTTGCTCTGACGATTGGTTTGTAATTTTCTGCTTGTCGATTTGGTAATCGATCGTAAATGACATTTGGTAAAGGAACCTTTTTCTTTATCCATTGTTTCTCTTGAAAGAAATATCCTTCAATCGTTTCTTCTTCCCAGTTTATATGTTGAACGCCAAAGACGAATACGAACGGTCGTAATGAGAATGGTGGTGTTAACAACTCACTGAGGGCAATTGAACGATTTCCTAAAGGGATAGAAGAATCATCGTTAAAGCCAGTTGTGAAAATGCCGATTAATGGTCCGAAAATAATTGTTTGGTTTTGTGTGAATGCATGAATAGTGGTTGATTGAGGTAGTAAAAGTTTTTCAGCAATATGTTCTCCGATAATAATTTCGCGAGTAAAGGAATAATGAATTTTCACCTCTTCACTTGCAATGTGACGTATACCGAAGGAGAGGGATGTAATAGGTGGCGTAATAGAAAAAACGTAAGGTAAAGTAATACTATTTGGATGTTCATCTGAAATGTTTAATGTATATATATGTTCTTTCAAAATAGGTTTACCTCCTTTCATTATGGTGTAAAGCGACTGAATTTAAGTGGTCCGTGAAATATCTTTTCAGCTAATGAATCACTATGACGAATGTATTGTTCGTAAGGGGGAATCGTGTTGACATACATAAGCCAAATTGCGCCTTTTTGATCCATAATGGTGGAAAGTTCTAGTTCAAATAACGAAGAATAAGACTGATCTAGTGTTTGGAATACTTCATTTACAATGTCGTGTAAAGCATCTTGCAATAGTTGCACACCCGTACTAGATAGTACGTATTTAATTTTTGAAAATGAA
This sequence comes from Bacillus sp. AFS012607, assembly GCF_002558005.1. NCBI lineage: Bacteria > Bacillati > Bacillota > Bacilli > Caryophanales > Bacillaceae > Bacillus > Bacillus sp. AFS012607. Next base: position 45,939 of record NZ_NTVM01000015.1, on the reverse strand, counting down.
TGTAATGAATCATCGTCCGTTGCTGAGGGTAAAAGCTGATTAGGAAATGAACTTTTTTGTATAAATTGACCGATAACATTCCAAGTTTGTTCTTTGTTTTTTTGCAAAATGGTTCGAATGTGGAGTGGATATGTTAATTGATTTGGTGGTTGTAGCATAGTGTGCGCTATGTAACGGGATGAACGTATGTTAGATTTACACCAAGATATAAATTCGTCTGTCCGTTTGATTGTAATAGAAGTATGGTATTTTTCATTTACTGTATCGATATGAAACGTTTTATTTTTGTAAGCAATTCGATATAAGTTATCCTTAGAATGTATATTAGTGGGGCGTATAATAATATCTTTAGTTTTTAACAACAGTTTGAAAATGTTTTGTATCGTTGCTATTTCAAATTTTGGTATATAAGGAGACAGTTTCTTATTAGTGAGAAATAAATCATGTAGTTCACTTAAATTAATAAGTGTGTTATTTAAAAAGGTAGTGGAAGGACGATTGTGCAAAGAGTGAATAATTGATTTTGCTTTTTCAAAGTCTGTTTCCTCGTGAAAAGAATAACGATCATATATATAAGAAGGAATAGGGAATGTTTGCTCTTTCCATTTTCCTGTATCTGTATCGTAAATAAGACCAGAAACAAGGTCTGTTTTAGGATCAATACAAAATGGCGTAAACTGGGCAACGACATTATGATAAAGCCGAGCGCGTTTAGCGATTTCGGTGTAATATGTTTGCTCATAATGAAGTTTAGAAGCTAAAAGACCGAGAACCAACGAAATCACTCCTTTACTACTATTTGCATAATAGGCGAAGCTATATATTGCAAATACGTTTTTATACCATTATACTTTTGTCCGTATGATGATATGCTATAGTTTTGGAGAAGTGAAAGGTTGATTGTAATGAATATATGGTTAAATATGTTAACGACGACAGGACTCGGAGCAATTATTGGGGGATACACGAATCATTTAGCGATAAAAATGTTATTTCGTCCTCATCGCCCTATTTATATCGGAAAGTTTCAAGTTCCATTTACACCAGGATTAATTCCGAAACGTCGTGATGAACTTGCTGTTCAATTAGGGAAAATGGTCGTAGAACATTTGTTAACACCGGAAGGAATCGGAAAAAAGCTAACAAATGAAGAGTTTCAAAAAGGTTTAATCCACTGGGCGCAAGTGGAAGTGGATAAAGTAATTAAGAATGAACAATCACTGCGACATATGTTAGAAAAATGGAATGTAGCGCATGTAGAAGAAGAAGTGACTCAAAAAATTGAATATGTGATTACAGAAAAAATACAGGCATTTTTAGCTGAGTATTATACATATACATGGGAACAGGCTTTACCTCATTCTGTAAATGAAAAAGTAGAGAATGCGATTCCGAATGTCTCGGCGTTTATTTTAGAGCGAGGAATTAGCTTTTTTGAAAGTGAAGAAGGGAAAGGCCGTCTTTCAAAAATGATTGATGATTTCTTTGCTTCTCGCGGAACGCTACTTAACTTAGTCGGAATGTTTTTAGGAAATGTAAGTGTAGTGGATCGTGTGCAGCCAGAAGTTATTAAGTTTTTAGGGCAAGATGGTACAAAGCAGCTTTTAACTGACGTACTGCAAAAAGAGTGGGAAAAGTTAAAAGGAAGAGATGTAAAAGAATTAGAATCGTTTGTAGAGAAAGAAATGATTGTAAGCTCCGTGTTGTCAGCAGTTAAAGTAGAGGAAACAGTGAGTAAGTTTTTAAATCAATCTGTTCAGCAAGTATGTGAGCCAGTTCGAGAAACAATTATTGAAAAAGTGGTTCCAAGCACAGTAACGAAAGGCTTGAAGTGGGGAACAGAAAACGTAGAGAGTATACTAAACAATCTACATCTTGCGGAAATTGTCCAGCAAGAAGTGTCTACATTCTCAACAGAAAGATTAGAAGACTTAGTTCTGTCTATTACGAAAAATGAATTGAAAATGATTACGTATTTAGGAGCATTATTAGGTGGAATAATCGGACTCGTACAAGGATTGTTACTATTGTTTCTTAGATAATAAGGTGAGTACATAGAAATAAAAGTGAAATTTCTTCACATCTCTTGCATAGTTTGATATGGTAAGAAGAGGTGCGTATGTAAATGCACTGAAAAGGCAGTGCGTATGAAAAGCGCTAGCCTTCTAAAGGAGGAAAAATAAAATGACAAAGAACATTCATGATGTTGCATATGAATTACAAAAAGCAATCGCTGAAAACGAAGACTTCAAAACTTTAAAAGAGAGCTACGCAGCAGTTCAAGCCGATGCGGCTTCAAAGAACTTATTTGATGAGTTCCGTACAATGCAACTTAGCCTACAACAAAAAATGATGCAAGGCCAAGAAATCACTGAAGAAGACAACCAACAAGCACAAGAAGTTGTAGCTCGCATTCAACAAGATGCTAAAATTACAAAATTAATGGAAACTGAGCAACGCCTAAACGTTGTAATCGGTGACGTTAACAAAATTATCATGAAGCCACTTGAAGAATTATATAGCGCGCAACAACAAGCGTAATAGTGGAAGACGCTCCTAGTTTAGGAGCGTCTTTTTTGTTTAGGGAATTTAATAGTTATACCACAAAAACTCCCTTTCAAAATAGCCATTTCTTATTGGTTATTTTGAAAGGGGTATGTAATACATCTAATTTTTTTTATTGCTGTTAATTGAAGTTTTAATGTTCTTTTCCTTCAAAAACTTTTCAATTTCTTTTTGCTTCCTACCATTAGATTTCTCAAAGCGCTTTGTAAAAGAGAAATCAGTTTTGAATAAGTTACGATCTTGAGCGAGTTTGTCTAATTCTTGATCTAGTTCTACTGAAAGTGCTGTAGATGATGAAATAAATTCATATATTTCTTTTGAAGGCTTTTTGTAATCATCAGGGATTGTATTGTTACTAATAAAATTATGGAAGTTTGTATCATTTTGTTTCGCTAATTCTATTAGTTTTTGTAATTTTTCTCGGTCAGATTCAGTGATATTTTCATCGGATGTAGTGGATGAAAGTGGAACGATATTTTCGTCTAACTCTCCGCTATAATTTAAATAACTTTTTATATTTTGTTTCATTTCGTCTTCACTAATATTTTCATTTTTCTTTGAGGAACTAAATATATTTTCTGGAACTTTAATAGCAACATCTTTAATAGATTGGACATCGTTTTCTTCCTTAGGTTGTACACTGTTTGAACAAGCTGATAGAAATAACATTGTAAGTAACATGAGTGGATATAAAATATACTTTTTCATATTAATCTCCTTTTATATTCATTAGTATCTTTGTAAAATAGCTAAATTCCATTTTAAATACTTAACTAAAAGTGAGTATATATGTTTTATTAATTGATAAGATATGACGGATATTAGTAAGCCGATGCAAAAAGCTATAAATACATTATAAACATCGGAATAACTGATTTGATGAAACCCTTTAAAGAATCCTAATCCTATTAATAAGATAGGTGAAATAATTAATAATGGTGTAGCAATTATAAGTGCTAGAAGAAGCGGTAATAGAAAGAGTAATACGAAAAAGGCGATAATGATACATATAAAGTTTAAAATACTTAAGCTCATAACAGAAAACAGTGCTGTCATAATATTTTTTAGGCTGCGCCTATTGTCAGCGTTACTTATTACATATGAAATATTAAGTTCTTTAGCGATAGTTTTAGGGTTTCCTAGCTTTTTAGAAATTTCCTCTTCAGATATTCCATCTTGTTTACCACTAATAAAATGAGTTTCGTACTCCGAGATAATATCCTCTTTTTCTAAATTAGGCATATTCCGTAGGGAAGAACTAAGTTGCTCTAAAAATTCATTTTTGTTCATAACAATCACTTTCCTTTATAAAATGATGAATTATGGCTGAAAATCCTATCTTTTTTCTAAACAGCACACTCAATCTATATCTACTTTTTGAAAGGAGATATACTAATTGTGAATAAAATTCCAAATGATGGGTATTCCATTATTTACAAATATATCACTTACTATTATTCTTTGCAAGGTACTATAAATTTGTTAATAATGTGAATAGGTGGAAGTATTTTTGTACATTTTTAGAAGAGATATAAAAATGTTATTTTAAGATAAACAAAAGGTTGTAAGCGTATTCTTTGAATCTTTTCAAAATAATGTCGAATTCATATTGTTGGAAAAATAATGCATTTGTAATATAATGATAAATGATACTTCACCAGCTTAATTAACTAGGTGAAATTAAAATCTTTATTACACACATTATGAAATAAAGGGATGATTAGTTTTGAGTACAGGTGTAAAAGCAAACGACGTGAAGACAAAAACAAAAGGAGCAGATCTTGTTGTTGATTGTTTAATTAAACAAGGTGTTACACATGTTTTCGGTATTCCAGGAGCAAAGATTGACTCTGTATTTGATGTATTGCAAGAAAGAGGACCAGAGTTAATCGTTTGTCGTCATGAACAAAATGCAGCATTTATGGCAGCTGCTATTGGTAGATTAACAGGGAAACCGGGCGTATGTCTTGTAACTTCAGGACCAGGGACATCAAATTTAGCGACAGGTCTTGTTACTGCGAATGCGGAGAGTGATCCCGTTGTTGCTTTAGCTGGTGCAGTACCGCGTACGGATCGATTAAAACGTACGCATCAATCTATGGATAATGCTGCACTATTCGAACCAATCACAAAATATAGCGTAGAAGTAGAGCATCCTGATAATGTGCCAGAAGCACTTAGTAATGCATTTCGAAGTGCGACTTCCACAAATCCGGGAGCTACTTTAGTAAGTCTTCCGCAAGACGTTATGACTGCGGAAACAACTGTAGAGTCTATCGGTGCGCTTTCTAAGCCACAGCTTGGAATCGCTCCCACACATGATATTACATATGTAGTAGAAAAAATAAAATCAGCGAAATTACCAGTTATTCTACTTGGTATGAGAGCGAGCACAAATGAAGTGACGAAAGCTGTTCGTAAATTAATTGCGGATACAGAACTTCCTGTTGTTGAAACATATCAAGCAGCTGGTGCGATTTCACGTGAGTTAGAAGATCATTTCTTCGGCCGCGTTGGATTATTCCGTAACCAACCAGGTGATATTTTACTAGAAGAAGCAGACCTTGTTATTTCTATCGGTTATGATCCAATCGAGTATGATCCAAAATTCTGGAATAAACTTGGCGACAGAACGATTATTCATCTTGACGACCATCAAGCAGATATCGACCATGATTACCAACCAGAGCGTGAATTAATTGGTGATATTGCCTTAACGGTAAATAGCATCGCGGAGAAATTACCGAAACTTGTATTAAGTACGAAATCAGAAGCGGTATTAGAACGATTACGCGCGAAATTATCAGAACAAGCAGAAGTTCCGAACCGTGCTTCGGAGGGTGTTACGCATCCACTTCAAGTGATTCGTACACTTCGTTCTTTAATTAGTGACGATACAACTGTTACATGTGACATCGGTTCCCATTCTATTTGGATGGCGAGATGTTTCCGTTCTTATGAACCACGTAGATTATTATTTAGTAACGGCATGCAAACGTTAGGTGTTGCACTTCCTTGGGCAATCGCAGCTACTTTAGTAGAACCAGGTAAAAAAGTAGTTTCCGTATCAGGTGACGGTGGTTTCTTATTCTCAGCGATGGAGTTAGAAACGGCGGTACGTTTAAATTCTCCAATCGTCCATCTTGTTTGGAGAGACGGCACATATGATATGGTTGCATTCCAACAAATGATGAAATACGGTAGAACATCAGCTACAGAGTTTGGTGATGTTGATCTTGTGAAATATGCGGAAAGTTTCGGAGCGTTAGGTCTTCGTGTTAACACGCCTGATGAATTAGAAGGGGTATTAAAAGAAGCATTAGCAGCAGATGGTCCTGTCATTATTGATATTCCAATTGACTATCGTGACAACATTAAATTAAGCGAAAAATTATTACCAAACCAATTAAACTAATGGAGGCAGATTTGAGATGACTGTTGCGCAATTAATTGATATTGATGCAAAAAAAACGAAAATGAGTAATGAAGTATATCAAACATCTACAATGCTTGCGCTATTAGATGGTATATATGATGGTGTGATTAGCTTTGAAGATTTGAAAAAACATGGTGATTTCGGCATCGGCACATTTGATCAATTAGATGGTGAAATGATTGCATTTGATAATGAATTTTATCATTTACGTTCAGACGGTTCAGCGGAAAAAGTAGAGCCAGAAGAAACAACGCCATTTGCGACTGTAACGTTTTTTGAAAAAGAAATGAGTTATACGGTAGAGCATCCGATGAATCGTGAAGAAGTTGAAGCATTATTACATGAATTAATGCCAAGTAAAAACTTATTTTACGGTATTCGAATGGACGGTACGTTCCGTGAAGTAAGGACGAGAACTGTTCCAAGACAAGAAAAACCGTATACACCGCTCGTTGAAGTGACGAAATCACAACCAATCTTTTCATTTGAAAATACAGAAGGTACGCTTGCTGGATTTTGGACACCAGATTATGCGCAAGGTATTGGTGTAGCTGGATTCCACTTACATTATATTGATGATGAAAGAAGCGGAGGTGGACATGTTTTCGACTATGTTATAGAAAACTGTACGATCCAAATTTGTCAAAAAGCTCATATGCATTTAGCACTTCCAGAAACAGCTGATTTTATGGCGGCTGAATTATCAAGAGAAAACTTAGAGGATAATATTGCAACTGCGGAAGGTGCAGAGTAAGAGGGAAAGACTGTTCCATTTTGGAACAGTCTTCTTTTATTCGTAATGTTATTATTTGTCGATAAATCGATATTTCTTGTCGAACCGTTGATATCGCTTATTTCTTTGAAACAAACGGATGTCCCTCATAATAAAAACGCCAGGGATAATGTACAGCTTCTTCTGCATAGTCGATATTAATACGAGGTCCTGCTGTTATTTTATATTGTGATGATATGTGTTCTTCTTTTGGAACTAATTCAATATGTAACGTATCACTTTGTAACGATACACCGCGTTCTTCTAAAGTAATTCCGAGGGCACGGCATAGTTTGCCAGGACCGTTCGTTAAATTTTTGTACTGCGCTTTTGTAATTTCGGTCTTATTGTAGCGCGCTAGTTTTATTTCTTCTATTCCATCTACCGGCTCAAGGGCTCGAATGAGAACACCTTGCGGGGTGCCCACTGGTGCTGTAATAACGTTAAAACAATGATACATACCGTAAATCAAATATACGTAAGCATGCCCTGGTGCGCCAAACATAACTTCTGTGCGATCTGTCCGTCTACCGCCGTAACTATGTGCGGCCTTATCATCTGGGCCTTTATATGCTTCTACTTCTACAATGATTCCGCTTCGCTTTATTCCGTCTACAATATGAACAAGTTTTTGCCCGAGTAATTTTTTTGCGACTTCTAACGTATCGCCTTCATAAAAAGAAGGAGGTGCCTGCATTGTACTATCTCCTTTGCTAAGTGTATATGTATATAGTAAACCAAATTTTCAGTAGTAATTCTAACTCGTTCTATTTGTTACATTTATTTCATAAATTATGGATAGAGTACAACAGCGAAGAGGGGGAGTGCGACATGATTTATCGCTTACTAGCTCTTAATATAGATGGGACACTACTATACAACAATGGAAAAATTGCAAAAGGATTAAGAGAAACAATTGAATTTGTGAAAAGAAAAGATGTATACGTTACGTTATTTACGAGCCGTAATTTTCAATCCGCTCATAAAGTAGCAAAGGCGTTAAAATTAGATTCTATATTAGTGACACATGGTGGTGCTTTCGTTTCAGCAACGTTAGATAAGCCGTACGTTCAAAGAAGATTATCTGAAGAGAAGACTTTTAACATTGTGCAAGTGTTAGAGCACTTTGATTGTAACGTACGTATTTCTCATGAACGGTTTTCGATAGGAAATCGTGAGAGAAATACACCAAACTTAATTGCGCGCACTGTATTATCAAGTGCAGATCCGTTATTTTATCCAGTTCAATTTGTAGATTCGTTAGGTGACGCGCTTCGTGACCATCCGGTAGCGGCGCCAAAAATTGATGTTATTTTCCAAAGTAAAGGTGAAAAAGAACGCGGACTAAATACATTAAGAAAAGCGTTCCAAGATGTAGAGTATGTTGAATGTGATTCAAAACGAATAGAAATCTTGCCGCAAAATGTATCGAAGTTACGTGGATTACAATTGCTTGGAGAGCATTTAAATATTTCGCTAAATGAAATGGTTGCGATTGGAGATAGTATGGAAGATTTAGAAGTTATTGAAAACGTGGGACTTGGGGTAGCGATGGGGAACGCGCCTGTAGAGTTAAAGCAAGCAGCAGATTGGATCACACGTTCAAATAGTGAAAACGGCGTAGAGTATATGATTAAAGAGCATTTCCGTAAGCAATTCCCGCTTCCGTTTTTGAAGAATCATAAAAATACACCGAAACGATGACAGAAAAACGTAGCTTTTTGGCTACGTTTTTTTGTTTATCTTATTAAAAACAGTGAAAGCGTTTTAAAATATGAATTGTGTATGAAATCTATACAATTCACTTGAATCCTTTAGAAAACTAATGTAAAGTGAATGATGTTGCCAAAATAGTTACACCACATGAAATATTCTTCAGATTAATTTTATTGGGCTCCCATACGTAAAAGTATTTCCGCATGACAGTTTAGTTCACGTATTATTTCAAAAATGAATTGTAGCAATCTTATTAAGTAGTTGTAGTGTTTCTTTGTTTTATTTAAATGGATTATTTTAAGTTAATGTGAGTAAGGTTTGGTACATATGATATGTACTTCTTTTTGTGGTTTTAGGAAGTTTAAAAGGGGGAATGAATTTCTTGAGGAAATCATTTAATCAAAAAATTAAAAAGTTAAGTAGTAGTTTAATAGTTGTATTACTAATATGTATGAATTTTTTAATCCACTTACCATTTAAAGCAGAGGCAGCTACAACAGAATTAAAAGGTTTAGGTGATGTATCTTATTACAACGCTATCATTTTTGGAGATCATAGTGCAACGAGTGCGGATATTGAAGGTGCGATGGCTGTTCAGAAAAATATGAATGCATCAAGTTATACAGTCGTAGCGGCTGCAACTGGAGCAAATAACTTAGCTGGAGCAACTTGGGTAGATGAAGGATATCCATCATTATTACTAGGCGGTCAATTTACGAAAGCGGGAGCAGGACAAGTAATTATTCAAGATGGAACAGTGGCGATGACAAAAGACGGTGACCCAGATGGCGCAATGAAAACATCATATGACCGTATCTCTTATAAAGAGCAAGCGGAGATTGATGCTAAGTTTAAAGAATTTAGAAAAGACGTTGATGGTGTAATCGGGGATGCAAGTAAACTACAGACTGATAAGCCAAAACCTAATATGAGCTTTGGCATCGGTGAAGATGTAAATAACCCTAATATTTATGTCTCTTCAGGCCAAACTGGAAAGAAAACATTTGATGTAAAAGACGTTTTTCTTCCGAATGTAGAGAATAAAGACTTTATTGTTATTTATTCAGATGCAGAAGAAGTGAGTTTTGGTGGCGGTGCAATTTTGTATGATACAAGAAATACTGGGATGGCGACGGATTTAATTAATACATCTCAAGCATACGATCCTAATTCATCTTTTACTGAATTAGCTAGTAAGGTAATTTGGGTATTTCCTAATGCTACAAAGATAACAACTAAAGGTTATGGTGTAGTAGGTAGTGTGTTTGCACCTAATGCAGTTGTAGAAACAAAAGGTGGTTCTATTAATGGACAAGCCTATGTTGGAGGATTACACCAAAGAGATGGTTTTGAGGTTCATAACTTTAAATTTAACTGGCCAAAGTGGAATAAGCCAGCAACTGAAAAAGGACATTTACAAATTAAAAAAGTTGATGAAAACGATGAAAACATTGTTTTAAAAGACGCAAAATTTGATGTTATAGACAAAGATAATAACGTTGTGGCTACTGTTACAACAAACGAAAAGGGTATTGCGGAAGTTAAAGATTTACCACTTGGTGACTATTTTGTAAAAGAAATAAATGCACCAGAAGGATATATAAAAGTTGATACACCAGTCAAAGTAACAATTGATAATACAAACGTAATTGAACTTGTTATGAAGAATACGAGAAAAGTAGAGAATGGCCAATTTAAATTATTGAAAAAAGATAGTGAATCTGGTCAACTTCTACCAGGTGCAAAATTTGATGTTATCGATAAAGATGGGAAAGTTGTGGAAACAATTGTTACAGATGATAAAGGTGAAGCCTTATCGAAACAACTTCCAGTTGGAAGCTATACATTAAAAGAAGTAGAAGCACCGAAAGGATATGAATTATCATCTAGTTCAGTTTCTGTTGATGTAGAGGCTAATAAAGTAGTGACTGTAGATGTGGTGAATAAAAAGATCTCCGAAAAAGTAACGGGTCAATTTGAAATCGTGAAAGTAGATGCAGAAGATAAAACGAAAGTATTATCAGATGCAGAATTCGAAGTGTATAAAGATGGTAAAAAAGTAGATACGTTACGAACAGATAAAACTGGTAAAGTAGTTTCGCAGAAATTAGAACCAGGAAAATATACATTAAAAGAAACGAAAGCACCAGAAGGATATAAATTGTTAAAAGAAGAAATTGAAGTCGTTGTGGAAGCAAACAAGTTAGTAGAGGTACAAATAGAAAATGCGAAAGAACTAGGAAGCTTACAAGTAATCAAAAAGGATGCAGAGAGTGGAACAGTTCTAGCAGGTGCAGAATTTAAATTAAAGAACGAAGCTGGTCAAGTAGTTGGAGAAGCGAAAACAACGAATAAAGAAGGTGTTGTGAAATTCGAAAACTTAGTGCCAGGAAAGTACACGTTAGAGGAAACAAAAGCGCCAGAAGGTTATAAGGCGTTAGAAGTAACAGTAGAAGTAAACGTTGTAGCGAACGAAGTAGTAAAACAAGAAGTTACGAATGAAAAAGTAACAGGTCAATTTGAAATCGTGAAAGTAGATGCGAATGATAAAACGAAATTGTTATCAGGTGCAGAATTCGAAGTGTATAAAGATGGTAAAAAGGTAGCAGAACTAAAAACAGATGAGAGTGGAAAAGTGATGTCACCGAAATTACCGCTAGGTGAATACACAGTGAAAGAAACGAAAGCACCAGCGGGCTACAAGCTTTCAAATAAAGAATGGAAAGTAACAATTCAAAACGAGAAAGAAGTAGTAAAAGTAGAGGCAGAAAACGAAAAAATCTTAGGTTCTCTACAAATTATTAAAATGGATGATAAAGATCAAACGAAACGCTTAGCAGGCGCAGAATTTACAGTGAACGATGCGAAAGGAAATGTTGTAAAAGAAGGAATTACAACAGATAAGTCTGGAACGGTTAAAGTAGACGGACTTGTGCCAGGTGAATATACGTTAGAAGAAACAAAAGCACCAGAAGGTTATGAGTTAACAAAACAAATAATTCATGTAACAGTTGACGGTGAAAAAGTTGTTGATGTAAAAGTAACGAACAGTAAGAGTCTTGGTCAATTCGAAATTGTAAAAGTAGATGCGGAAGATAAAACGAAAGTATTATCAGACGCAGAATTCGAAGTGTATAAAGATGGTAAAAAAGTAGATACGTTACGAACAGATAAAACTGGTAAAGTAGTTTCACAGAAATTAGAACCAGGAAAGTACACATTAAAAGAAACGAAAGCACCACTAGGATATAAGTTGTTAAAAGAAGAAATTGAAGTCGTTGTGGAAGCAAACAAAGTAGTAGAAGTACAAGTAGAAAACGCAAAAGAACTAGGAAGCTTACAAGTAATCAAAAAGGATGCAGAGAGTGGAAAAGTTCTAGCGGGTGCAGAATTTAAATTAAAGAACGAAGCTGGTCAAGTAGTTGAAGAAGCGAAAACAACGAATAAAGAAGGTGTTGTGAAATTCGAAAACTTAGTGCCAGGAAAGTACACGTTAGAGGAAACAAAAGCGCCAGAAGGTTATAAGGCGTTAGAAGTAACAGTAGAAGTAAATGTTATAGCGAACGAAGTAGTAAAACAAGAAGTTATGAATGAAAAAGTGAAAGAAGAAATTACAGGTCAATTAGAAATTACAAAGGTAGATGCCAATAATACAAATAAAACTTTAGCAGGCGCAGTGTTTGAAATTTGGAAAGACGGAACAAAAATCGACACATTAACAACAAACAAGAGCGGTAAAGCGACTTCTAAGAAGTTAGAACCAGGAGATTACACTTTAAAAGAAATCCAAGCGCCAGAAGGATATACTTTATCCGATAAGGAAATGAAATTTACGATTTCTAATGAAAAAATTGAAGTTGTAAAGCTTCAAATTACAAATAAAAAAGATACAGAAAAAGGTCCGGAAAAACCAGGTGAAGGAACAGAAAAACCAGGTGAGGGAGTAGAAAAACCTAATTTACCAGAAAAAGGACAAGGTTCTTCTAATAATCAACAACTTCCAGCTACAGGACACAATACGAATTACGTTCCATTCATCGGTTTTATGCTTCTGTTACTAGGAATACGTTTAAGATTCATGGCTAAAAATAGTTAAAAGATGTATAAAAGGCATCAGAGATTATACAATCTCTGATGCCTTTTAAATTAATACAGATAAATATTTTAAGCTTCAATTACGCTAAGCATTCTGTTTATAAATGCAGCTGCGTGAGCGCGTTGTGATGGTCCTTTTGGTACGAATTGATTAAATTCATTACCTTTTACAATTCCAAATCCATACACTCTTTGTACTTCTTGTTTAGCGTAAATTAAGTTTTGGTCTACAAATGGTAGTTCAACTTGTTTTGCAAAAATACCAGCGTGTTTTAGAGAACGATCAATCATAATAACAGCTTCTTCACGTGTAATTGTGGTATTTGGATCAAATGTATTATCACCACGTCCGCGGATTATGCCTGCGCTTGCTGCACGATTAATACCGTCTCTTAAAGATGGGTGTACTTGTTCTAAGTCTGTGAACTTAGCATTTCCACTTGGTAATTGTAAAGCACGAGTAATTAGTGTAGCGAATTCAGCACGCGTTACAAGACGTTCTGGGAAGTACTTGCCGTTCCCTTCTCCTTGCATAATGCCTCTAGCTGCTAATTGACGAATGTCTTGTTCATACCATCCACCTGTAATGTCATCAGTTACTGGATCTTTTTGGTTTTCCTTATAGTATGTTTCAGTTCCTTTTAAGAAAGCATTCCATTGTCCGCGTTGAATCATAAACGCAGGGCAGTTTTTCCCTGACCAAAATTGATGTTTTTGGACCTTATCTAGAGAAATATTTAAGTCGTTCATTAAATAAGCTGCCAATTTACGGGCATTTTCTACCGCTTTTTCATAGTTTCCATCTTGATTAACGGCAATTTCAATTCCGATAGATTCATAGTTTCCAGTTTTATTTCCAGCATGCCATCCAACTTCATTTACTGGAAGATGTTGATAAATTTCTTTATCATCTACTGTGAAATGCCAAGATGCGGCGCGATCAGCTGTTCCGCGTGCTTGATTATCTAAGAATTTTGCATGATTTAGAGCATTAGCACCTTTCGCTGTATTAGCCGTTTCGTGAATCGTAATATATTTAGGTACCATCGGGTAGCCAGGGCGAATATCGTCATTTCCTTTAGGGACAATCATTTCTTTAAATGTAACTCCATAAATATTGTTTGTTTGTAGAGCATCTGGAGCTCTTAATAAACTATTTTTAGCAGAACGAACGTTTTTTAGTAATGAAGCTTTTGTACCTTCAAATGTAGCAGAAGGTGCATAAATCCATTTTGCTGTTTCATTTATTTGGACTTTAAACCAATTTCCAGCTTGTTCAGTAGGAGTAATGACTTGTGGCTGTAGTTTCCCTTCTTCGTTAAACGATTGGAACGGAAGTGCATGTATGGAAGCTTCTTCTTTTACGATTAATTTTTGGTTAGATAGTTTATGAATCTCTTGAACTTCTAAGCTATTATCATTGTTATCTATCCATCCAGCGCCAGTTGACGTCGTTATGTAGTAAGCATTTCCTTTTTTCTTTGTCGCCGTTACGACTTGTTCTGTAATCTCGATATTCGATTTGTTTTTTAAATCATTCGCGGTATATAATGAATGTTTTTTTGAAGTGTATAGTAGGAATTGACCAGTAACCTCGATATCTTCTTCATGAGTACTATGCTCATTAACATGCTCTTTAATACTTTTAAAAACTTGATCCTCCGTATATACTTCGGCGGATTTTTCAGCACTCTCTGCAAATGAATAAGTAGGTGCAAGAACAGTTTGTAATGCAAGAGAGAGAGTTAATACACTATAAAATTTCTTTTTCATATTTTTTTTAACACATTAGATTATGGAATCTAGTGTTAACATTCCTCCTTTATATATTGTATTTTCGCTATGTAACGATTTTTTGTACTAATAAATTTTAACAAGAGAAAATCATGATGTCTATATACATGAGCGATATTCATAAAAAGAATTATTTGAAAAAATGTAAGAGAAACAGGTAAAACCTTCTGTATTGACCTGTAAACGCCCTTCAAGTAAACTAAAGAGAGTTTGCAAATGAAAAGGTGATAATGTGTTAATTTCAATTAAAACGTTACAAGATGATCGTTTTTTACGTCCGCTACAAAATATTGGCGGCTTATTTTTTGAAGATAGTACGATTGGATTTGAACAAGAGGAAGCGAATCTGATCGTTGATATACACATTGAGGATAATGTGAAAGCATCCGCTCGATTAACGGATGTTAGCACAGGAAATGTGTATGAAGAAACATTCTCGAAAGATTTATCTGCTTTCACAGATGAAAAAGAGCGTATGAAGCAAGTGAAGCACGTTGTTTCTTATGTATATCTTTCTGTTCTTCAGCAGTTAACTGGACTTGAACAAAGCTGGGGTATTTTAACGGGAGTACGTCCGACGAAACTTCTTCATAAAATGCTTCAAAATGGTATGTCAAAGGAAGAAGCGCATCAAGAACTTCGTGAAAGTTATTTAATTCATGAAGAGAAGATTGAACTTCTTCAGCGCATTGTTGATTGCCAATTAGCAGTTGTTCCGGATTTATACCGTTTGAAAGAAGAAGTAAGTATTTATATCGGTATTCCGTTCTGCCCAACGAAATGTGCATACTGTACATTCCCGGCTTATGCGATTAATGGACGCCAAGGGTCTGTTGATTCGTTCTTAGGTGGTTTACATTATGAAGTTCGTGAAATTGGTAAGTTTTTAAAAGAAAAAGGTGTGAAAGTTACGACGATTTATTATGGCGGCGGTACACCTACAAGTATTACAGCAGAAGAGATGGATATGCTGTATGAAGAAATGTACGAAGCGTTCCCAGACGTGAAAAATGTACGTGAAGTTACAGTTGAGGCAGGTCGTCCAGATACGATCACGCCAGCAAAGCTAGAAGTGTTAAATAAATGGAACATTGACCGTATTAGTATTAATCCGCAGTCATACCATCAAGAGACACTAAAAGCAATTGGACGTCACCATACTGTAGAAGAAACAATTGAGAAATACCATTTAGCTCGTGAAATGGGAATGAACAATATTAATATGGACTTAATTATTGGTCTTCCTGGTGAAGGGTTAGATATCTTCAAGCATACGTTAGATGAAACAGAAAAGTTAATGCCAGAATCATTAACAGTTCATACGTTATCATTTAAACGTGCTTCTGAAATGACGCAAAACAAACGTAAATATAAAGTAGCAGGTCGCGAAGAGATTACAGCGATGATGCACGAAGCAGAAGAGTGGACGCAAAAGCATAATTACGTACCATATTACCTATATCGTCAAAAGAATATTTTAGGTAACTTAGAGAACGTTGGTTATGCAATGCCGACGCAAGAGAGTATTTACAACATTGTCATTATGGAAGAAGTACAATCAATTATCGGACTTGGTTGCGGTGCATCAAGTAAATTTGTTCATCCGAAGACGGGGGCAATTACGCACTTCGCAAATCCGAAAGATCCAAAATCATATAACGATGGCTTTGTAAAATATACAGAAGATAAACTGAAAATTTTAGAAGAGCTATTTGTATAAGAGGGAGAGTGTTCCAAATCGGAACACTCTCTTTTTTATATTGTCAGCTTTTGTCAGTAAGGCGATATATTCGAAAAATCGCTGCTATAAATTGAATTGCGGTCGATATATTTGAAAAATCGCCAATATAATTTCATGTATCAAAGGTTTGCACGTGTTGTAAAACTATGTCGATAATAATCAGAAAAATTAGTCAAAACATTGAAGGACAATGTCTACTTATGGACGAAATGATAGATTTATGAAAGAGAAAAGGGGGAAATTGTTGGCATGTACATGACGATAGGGAGAATTTTTGATTTATCTGTTGGTAAGTATCCGAATAAAGAGGCGTTAGTGGAACCTGAAAAAAATATTCGCTGGACATATAAACAGTGGGATGAACAAATAAATAAAACGGCACACGCTTTATTAGAAGACGGAGTAAGAAAGGGAGATACAGTATCTGTTTACTTATATAACTGTCATGAATTTGTAAACGTTTACTTAGCTTGTGCGAAAATTGGTGCAATTTTTAATCCGATTAACTTTCGCTTAAAGGCGAAAGAAGTATCTTATATTCTTCAGGACGCATCCTCGAAAGTCATTGTCTTTGAAAAAGCAGTTGAGTCAACTGTTGCTATCATTGAACGAGATTTTCCAAATACATCTTTTTGGTCTATAGAAAACGATAAACCTTCCTATGCAAGTTCCTACCATGAAAAAGTGAATGCAGCATCTCCTGAGAAAGTAAATATCGAAATTGATGAAATGGACTTTTGTTCTATGCTTTATACGAGCGGTACGACAGGTCATCCGAAAGGTGTGTTACATCGTCATCGTGAAATGGCTGAGCATAGTATGATTTGTACGTATTTCCTAAAATATAATAGAGATAGTGTGGGGCTTGTTGTTGCGCCTTTATATCACTGTGGTGAATTAAATGCCGGAATCATACCACGCATTCAAGTTGGCGGGAAGAATGTTATTTTGCATCATTTTGATACAGAAACAGTATTACATACGATTCAAGAAGAAAAGATTACGACGTTCTTTGCAGCACCGACGATGTGGAATATGTTGTTGCAAAAAGATTTAACTCAGTATGATTTAACTTCAATGAAAATTGGTATATATGGCGGAGCGGCAATGGCGCCGGCGTTAGTGAAGGAATGTAAAGAACGTCTTTATATTGACCTTGTTCAAATATACGGAATGACAGAAATGGGACCAGTTGTTGCGTTTCTCGTAGAGGAGGATCAAATTACGAAAGCTGGTTCAGCAGGCACGCCATGCTTTAGCCACGAAGTTCGTATTGTGAAACCGAACGAGGAGGCACCGGCAGAACCAGATGATGTATTACCTCCTTATGAGGTGGGAGAAATTATTTTACGTGGCCCAACTATGATGGCTGGCTATCATAATCGCGAAGAGGCAAATAAAAAATCGATGTATAAAGGATGGTATCATTCTGGTGATTTAGGATACTTTGATAAAGATGGTTATTTATTCGTTGCAGATCGCGTTGATGATATGGTAATTAGCGGTGGTGTAAATATTTACCCTCGTGAAATTGAAGATTTCCTTCATAGTCATCACGGTATATTAGATGTGGCGGTACTTGGTGAGCCAGATGAATTATGGGGAGAGCGTGTGGTGGCAGTTATTGTGAAGAAAGATGAAACAATAACAGAAGCTGATTTAGAAACGTATTGCAAAGAAAGTGACGAATTAGCAGATTATAAGCGTCCGCGTCATTATTTATTTGTAGATGAACTTCCGCGTAATGCGAGCGGGAAGTTGCAGAAGTTTGTGCTGAGGGAGTCATTGAAAGGGACAAAAAAATAGAAAGTGGGGGATACCCACTTTCTATTTTTATTTGCGTGAAAAACCTTCTTCATCAAGGTATTCCGCAGCTTCTGGATAAGAGTTGAATGTACCGTCTAAGTTTACACCAGCGTACACGTTCCACATGTCATCCTCTGAAATAAGAGTAAGAATATGACCATCTTCGTTCTGCCATTCTTCTTCTTTCGCAGGTTCTACAGGTGCTACTACTTCTTCTTGTGATAGAAGGTCAATTGATTTCTCAATTACTGAACGTAACTCTTCTGCTGAAAACTCGCGGATGTTAACCATACCTTTATCATCCGTTTTGTAACCTTTAATACCGCTTGCATACACAAATCCATTTCCATTTGGGTGTAAATGAAATACAACGTTCTTTTTATCTAAACGACTTTCTTCAAAGTGGAAGTTTACACGTTTTAATGATACGTTCTTTCTTTCTAGTTCTGGGAAAGATTCAATAATCGATAATTTTTCTTCAAAAGTTAGCATAGTGCCTCCAAGTATATAGTAAAAGATTTAATTTGTTCATTATAGCATAGTTGCAATTGTTTCCAAAGATAAGGGGGAAACTTTTCATTAAATCCGTTTACGTCACGAGAATGTAAAAAGTGAGCTAACGAATGTATCTTTTTAGGTGTACAATGGAACATGGACTTTATACAAAGGTGGTTTTTTTATGTTTCAAAAAATAGCAAAGGAATGTTTAGCAGGATTTACTGTTGCGATTGTTGCGTTACCACTTGCGATTGCATTTGGTATTGCCGCGACAGGAACGTCTGAGGGAGCGCTTGTTGGATTATATGGTGCGATTTTTGCAGGTTTATTCGCAGCGTTATTTGGCGGGACACCTGGGCAAGTAACGGGGCCAACTGGACCAATTACCGTTATCGCAACTGGAGTTATTGCGACGCACGGGTTAGAGGCAAGTTTTATTGCCTTTATGATGGCAGGATTATTTCAAATTTTATTCGGTGTATGTAAGCTCGGTTCTTACGTTCGATATATTCCGTATCCTGTCGTTTCAGGATTTATGAATGGTATTGCATTAATCATTATTTTAGGTGAAATAAAGCATGTACAAAATAGTTTTCTACTTGTTGTGTTAACGATTATTGTAATGATTGTTTCTGGCAAATGGATTAAGGTGATTCCGTCTAGTTTAGTAGCACTAGTCGGTGTGACAGCTTTGCTTCCTTTATTTTCTTCTCTACTCGAAGGACTTGCAGTAAAGTTACCGATTATCGGAAATCTTTCACTAAATAAAGTAATTGAAAAGATTGGAACCATTCCAGAAGCGATGCCTACGCTTCATATTCCATCTTTAAGTGGAACAGGAATAGCAGCACTTATTTTACCAGCGCTTAGTATTGCTTTATTAGGATCGATTGACTCGTTGTTAACATCGGTCGTAATGGATAATGTGACAGGTACGCGTCATAAAAGTAATAAAGAGCTTGTTGGACAAGGTATCGGTAATATGATGAGCGGATTGTTTGGCGGATTAGCAGGTGCAGGTGCGACTGTAAGATCTATCGTGAATATAAGAAGTGGTGGTAAAACGGCACTTTCGGCATGTATGCATAGTGTTATCTTATTTATTTTTATTATGGGTCTTGGTTCGGTCGTACAATATATTCCACTTGCTGTATTATCAGGTATTTTAATTTTAACTGGTATTGGAATGTTCGATTGGGAAAGCATGAAAAAGATGCATGTCGCTCCTAAAGGTGATGTCGTTGTTATGCTCGTAACGATGATTGTAACGGTGAAGTTCGATTTAATGATTGCCGTTGCATTCGGTATTATTCTTTCGTTCATCATATATATGGTGAAATGTAAAGAACGTAAAACTTCTATCGTAAAAGAAAGAGAAGAAACGTATACAATTCAAGGACCGCTCTCTTTCCTATCAGTAGATCGTATTTTCTCTACTTTACAAGATGTGAAGTCACCAGTTGTATTACGTATGAAAGATGTGCGTTATATGGATGTATCAGGAGCTATGGCATTATTAAATTTTGTTGAGCAATCAAATAAAGTAGGGGCAAGTGTAAAGCTTGAGCAAGTACATCCAAGTATTGAAAAAACAATTGTAGTAATGGCAAGCGATGAACAGAAAGAGCAATTGAAAATCTTAAGTGTTTAGATGGCAATTAGAATATCTCACAACTTTACATAAATTATAATGTAGAGTTGTGGGATATTCTTATAATGTTTTTAGTAATATGTATCGCAGTGATAGAGAGGAAGAGCTCTTTTTGCGTAACAGAAACGGTTATAATGTGTACATATATAATGGAAGGAATTAGAAAAAGATTGTGAAGAGATAGGTTTGAATTGGTTCTGTTTTCTATTTTGAAAAAAAAACCAAGTATTCAACCTATAATAAATTTGTTATGATAACCAATGGGATAAAGTGAATCCCTATCGTTTAAAACAATATGTTTGAGAGTATATGTATAAAAGAAAAGAGAAAAAATATGAATAAAACATTTGTAAAAGGAGCAGCAATTTTAACCATTACAACTTTTTTGTCGAAATTGCTTGGTAGTTTTTTTCAAATTCCATTACAAAATATTGCAGGAGATGAAGTGCTAGGTATTTTCCGCCTTGTTTTTCCTGTATATATGATTGCTCTTACATTATCGGTAGCCGGAGTTCCACTTGCAATTTCGAAACTAATTGCAGAGTTGAACGAAAAAAATAAGCAAAAGGAAATTGCGAAATTATTTAAATCAGCGTCAATTATAGGGATAGCATTTGGCGTTTTCGGCTGTTTAGTCATTGTATTATTTTCTATTGAAATTGCAAATATGCTCGGTGGACAAGAAACTAGAATGCCGTTGCTTATTACTTCATTAGCATTACTCATTGCGCCATACATGGCGGTGTATAGAGGGTATTTCCAAGGTTTCGGTGATATGAAACCAACAGGAGTATCACAAGTCATTGAGCAATTTGTCCGTGTGTTTTTTATGTTAATAATTGCTTACATACTAGTATCGTGGGATAAGAGTAATACTGTTATTACTAGTGGTGCGATGGTTGGCTCTTTTCTTGGAGTCATTAGTTCGCTTATATATTTGCGTATAAAATATAATAGAAGTCCATACTACAATAAAAGCAATTCCTATTCGCTCCGAGATTTAAGAGAAAACGGCAAAAAGATATTGCGGGTATCGATCCCAATCGCTATCGGAGCTTTATCAATGCCGCTTTTAAATTTAGTAGACTCGCTTACAATACCGCATGTATTACAAGGATCATCAACAGAAATTCAAGAACAATTTGGAATATACAGTCGCGGTTTTGCATTCACGCAAATAATTGTTATTTTTGCAAGTGCAATTGTATTTCCGTTAATACCACTCTTAACTTCCGCATTGGCCAAAAGAGATATAAATTTGGCGAAAATAACAATTCAAAATACAAATCGACTAGCGCATGTTTTGACAGCACCATTAACAGTATGGTTGATGGCATTAACAGTACCGTTAAATGTCGGATTGTTCACAGACGTAAAAGGCAGTAGTATGTTAACAGTTATGATTGGCAGTTCGTATTTTACTGCGGTTATGGTATTATCAATAGGTGTTTTACAGGGGATTAATCGTTCTGCACAAGCTGCATGGATTGTTATTGGCGCGAGTTGTGTGAAAGTCGTGTTAAACATTATGTTAGTGCAGAAGTTTGGCATAGATGGAGCGGCGTATAGTACATTAATTACTTACGTATTGATTTGTATTGTAAATCATTTGTATATTCGAAGCTATATTGCCTATTCTATTCATTTCAAAAACTTTTTCGGTGTGCTAGCAATAGCATGTATTTTCGGACTAGGATTGTATGAACTATGTAATGTGATAGATGTTACATCTTCAAGAATTATGACGTTATTATTCAGTGGTATAGCATTAAGTATTACAACCATTTTGTATGGTGTATGTGCTTTGAAATTAAAATGGATATCAATAAAAAAAATACCATTTTTGAAAAGATAAATATAGAAATTTAATTTTTTATTAAAATTCATATGAGCTGATAAAGAGGAAACTATGTAGGGTATTAAGTGTTTAGGTAAGGAATGGGTACCAGTTTATGTTAGATGAAATAAACGGTTACCTAGTTTTGGAGGAGATTTAGGGTGCGTTTAGTCTTATCAGGATATTATGGTTTTTATAATGTTGGAGACGAGGCGATTCTACAATCAATTATTGAATCGTTAAGTAAAGAGAACCCGGATATAGAACTAGTAGTACTATCAAATGATTCTAAATATACAAAGGAAAGGTATGGTGTAGAATCGGTAGATCGCTGGAATATAAAAGCTGTTTATCATGCAATCAAAAACAGTGATGGAGTTATTAGCGGTGGCGGGAGCCTTCTTCAAGATCAGACAAGTACGAAGAGTATTCTATATTATACGGGTATTATGGGACTCGCTCGATTATTAAAAAAGCCGTATTATATTTATTCACAAGGAATAGGTCCAATTACAAAAGGATATAATCGTCTATTAGTAAAATGGAACTTGTCAAAAGCTTCCTATGTATCAGTTCGAGATGAAGATTCGTTTTTATATTTAAAAGAACTTGGCATAAAAAACGATATTGAAATTGTTCCAGACCCTGTTTTAACATGGAAACGGACAAAACAATCGGATTGGTTGCAAAAGCATTCGATACATGGAAAAGTAATCGCGGTTAGTGTACGTTATTGGAATTCAAAAGAAGATTATGTAAAAAAATTAGCTACGGCATTAAAAAAATTAAAGCAAGAAGGATACCAAATTCTATTTGTTCCAATGCATGAGCCATTTGATCAAAAAGCTTCGCGTGAAGTAGTAGACTTAATGGGAGAAGAGACGTATATGCTTCCATATAAAATGGATATCGACGAGAAAATATTCATTTTATCACAATGTTCATTACTAATTGGTATGCGTCTTCATGCACTTGTTTTTTCTGCTGTAGCCAAAACTCCAATGGTCGGGATTTCGTACGATCCGAAAATTGATTCGTTTTTAAGTCAAGTGAATCAGCCAGTTATAGGAAGTGTGGATGGCGAATGGAGTGCGGAGTATTTATATGAAATTGCGAAAAAGCAATTAATGCAACAAGGAACTGTGGAGCAAGAGTTACAATTAATAATAGATGAGCTTCGGTTGCAAGGCAAACAGGCAACAAAGAAACTCATTGATCATATGGAAAAAGACACTTTATTAAAAAAGTAAAGTGTCTTTTGTTTTGAATTTAATGAAAATTATAATTATAAAAACGTTTTATTTTAATTCCTATTTATTATGCTAAAATGATTGCGATTATTATATAATCAAATTTGTGATAATAAATTCGTAGATTACGAGGAGGATAACCTTGAAGACTTTTTCAAAAGGTATAACAGCAGTGGCATTAACGGGATCATTACTTTTAACTCCTATTTCAAGTTATGCGGCAAATGATGATATTACAGGACATATGTTTGAGACGCATATGCGCTCACTTATTACTAAAGGAGTTTTAATGGGGTATGGTGAGAATGTATATGCGCCTGATAAATTAGTAACAAGAGCAGAGTTTGCTACATTCATAGCAAGGTCTTTAAATTTACCGAAAGCTGATTCGAATTTCGAGGATGTGCCGAAGACTTACGGTTTATATGATGGTGTAAGTAGAGCATATGGAGCGAAAATTATTAATGGTCGTACGAACGAGACGTTCTCACCAAATGATGTGATTACACGTGAAGAAATGTCGATAATGGTAAAGCGAGCATTAGACTATAAAAATATTAAAGTAGCTGTAAGTCCGCTTACCTTTACTGATAAAGATAGTATTAACTATAAAGAGCATGTACAAGTTATGGTGGCTACTCAAATTATTAAAGGGTATCCAGAAGATAATACATTTAGACCACATTTATCAGCTACAAGAGGGATGGCTTCAGCTATGTTGGATCGTATGCTTCAGACGATTGAAAAAAACGGAAATAGCAATCCTGTAGAAACTAAGAAATATGTTGTGACAAATGTAAGAGAAAACGGAACAGAGCAAGAAGTAGAGCGCTATAATACGTATAAAGAGGCAGTTACGGCTGCTCAAAATAAAGGTATGAATGCGGTAAAATACGAGAACGAATTCTTATGGATTAAAGATGGTTTTGCAAGTGCGAAAAGAATAACTGGGCAAAACATCATTAATATTTATAATGAGAATTTGTCAACAGTATATACGTATATTCAGTATGGAACAGAATTGAAAGTGTTAGAAGTTGGCGAAGATCGTGTGAAAGTTCAACTTTCTGGTTTGACAGGTTATGTGAAGAAGAATGAAATCACTTTAATTCCTACAAATGAAATGAAACAGTCGTCTTATTATGTGAAATCAGATGGATATTTATACCATGAATATTATACATATAATACAAGTTCACCTGGATATACAGAATTTAGATATGGTGTGGCACCTTCTTTCATGAAGCAAGGACAGCAAATGTATAGTGTAGATGGAAAAACATTTGGAGATGAAACTTTCTATCAATATTTCAATTATTTATCATTACGTTCGAAAACAAATTATACAGCTGAACAACTAGATAGTTATGTGAAATCGATTAAGCCAGACTCTCCATTAATTGGTTTAGGAAAGAAATTTAAAGAAGTAGAAAGCAAGTATAATGTAAATGCATTATTCTTATATTCATTAGCAATCCATGAAAGTTATTATGGAACAAGCGCTCTTGCAAAAGATAAAAATAATTTATTTGGTTTAAAAGCAACAGACGATAGTCCATATGGTAACGGGGAAGCATTTAATTCAAAAGAAGATTGTATTGAACATGCAGCAAAATTATACATGAATGAAGGATATTTAAATCCAGGACATTGGCGTTATACAGCAACATATACAGGTGATAAAGCTGCTGGTTTAAATGCGAAATATGCATCTGATGCGAACTGGGGTAAAAAAGTAGCGGGGCATATGAACCGTTTTGATTCTTATTTAGGTAAAAAAGAATACAACAAGTATAAACTTGCACGTGTGATGAATAACGTAGAAGTGAAAAAGAATCCTAGTATATCAAATGAGCGACTGTATCGTTTAAATACAAATGTAGTTGTCACAGTTACTGGTGAAGAAATAATAAATGGAAAAGCGTGGATTAAAGTTATTTCAGATAATCCTACTGTAACTGAAGCCTATATCGCAAAAGAAAGCTTAGAGTACGTAAAACATTAATTAAATAAAAAAGAAGGTGCTACTGACATTTCGTAGCACCTTCTTTCTATTCAATTTCAAAATCAACAATGATGTAAGCTAGTATAACAACGAAGAAAATACTAACGGCTGGCGCTGTTAATACGTGGCCAGACATAAAACCAATGCCAAGTGATAGAACGAGTGTGCTCGCTAATAGCATATACTTTACTTTCATGATTTTCTTAAAGTTTGTGATCATGCTGATGAATAATTTAATACCAAAGTATAGAAGTGGTAGTAAGTAAATAAGGAAACCGACAATGCCAAAGGCGAAAAATAGGTCATGGAAGTCCATTTCAATTAATTTAATTTTATCTGTGTAGTTACCAGCGTAACCCATTCCGAATAGTTTTTGTGAAAGCGGTGCGTCTTTATAGTATTGTTTGTATGTTTTTAAGAATTTGTCGCGATCACTATAAATTAAACTTTTCACTTCAGAATCTGTAAGTTCACCTTTTGCATGTTTTTTTGCATCTTCTGGATCTTCTTTAATTACTTTTCCTTCTTTTCGATCTTTCTCTTCTTGTACTGATTTTTTGTATTCGTATATTTGCATGTGAATGCCCATATTTTTTGCGATAGGAGTATGCGGTGTAAGAGCAATTAAACCTCCTAGTATAACTGCGGCAATAATGGTATTTACAATATGTGTAAATCCCTTTCCTTCTTTTTTACGATTTATCATGTATTCAATGAATGAGAAGAAAAGTGCTACGCCTAATGTAATAACAATTGCGCCATATCCGACTTTCGTTCCGACCATAATACTTGCATACATCGCAAGTATTGTTGGAATCCAGTAATATATTTTCGAGAAAGAAGTTGTTTTATGTATCGAATATAAGACAATGATTGGGAACATAATGGCGAAAAGAGAACTTAAATCATTTCCAGCGAAGAACCAACCTCTTGAACCGATTTTTGAGTGAGGATAGCTTGGGAAATCTGTTCCAGTTTGCATTGCGACAATCATTGTAATGCTTAAAATTAAAGTTGCATATAAGAAATATGTAATGATTTTATGAAATACATACTCTTTATTTTTTAGCTCTTTAAAGGCGATAATATATCCAAACAGTAGCACAATTGGATATATGCTCTTTAAGATGAATTTAACTTCTTCTCCAAATGAAACTGGAGATTTAACCATCATATTATTTACAAGACCGATTGCGAGTGCGATTCCGAGTAAACATAAATAGAGGATGTACTTTTTCGCATCTTGTTGTTTGTGATGAAGAAGTAGGTATCCTAATGCAAGAAGCATAAAGGCGAAACGGACTACAACTCCAACTGTTGCGTTCATGTGTAATATATAGATTGAAAAAGATGTTAATAAATCTAAAATTGGTTGAAACACAATGAATAGCAATAGGAAATGTGGGAAGTAGTTATCCGTTTGTTTCAACTTAGTAACCATATGTTCCTCCAGTTCTTCATTCCTTTATTACAACACCCAAAAGATGGGTATAAAGCCTTTTTTACATAGTAAGGCGAATGAATTTCAATATTTGTTTTTTATCAAACTTAAGAATACACCATTTCATTGTAATGGTAAATAGATGAAAAGCATGGATAAACCGACTTTAATTTCTATATTTTTCAACGGAATTGTATGTTTTATACGATATATGTACAAATTGCGAGATTATTAGACAGAAAATTAAGAAAAAAGAAGGATTTTTCAGTGGTTTTCTATAATTATATAAGTATAATCTTTATGGAGAAAAGAGGGGTATATATAATGGAAATAACAAGTAAAACAGAATCTGTCGTTGTGAAATATGAAGGCCACGTTGCAACGGTTATGGTCAATCGTCCAGAGGTGTTAAATGCGTTAGATGAGCCGACATTAAAAGAGTTATTACAAAAGTTGAAAGAAGTAGCGGAAAGTTCTGTGCATATCGTTGTGTTATGCGGGAACGGCCGTGGTTTTTCTGCGGGTGGGGATATTAAATCGATGCTTTCAAGTAATGATGAAAGTAAGTTCGATGGTATTATGAATACCATTTCTGAAGTTGTCGTGACATTATATACGATGCCGAAGCTTGTTATTAGTGCAATTCATGGACCAACTGCAGGTCTTGGATTAAGTATTGCGTTAACAGCTGATTATGTAATGGCGGATATATCATCTGTTATTGCAATGAACTTTATTGGAATCGCTTTAATTCCAGATGGAGGCGGTCATTTCTTCCTTCAAAAGCGCGTCGGTGAAAATATGACGAAGCAAATTATTTGGGAAGGTAAGAAATTATCAGCGACAGAAGCGCTTGGTATCGGCTTAATTGATGAAGTAATCAGCGAAGATTTCCAAACGGCTGTGAAGCAAAAAATTAATGAATGGTCACAAAAACCGATTAAAGCAATGATTCAAACGAAGCAAATTTTATGTGAAGTAAATCGCTCTAATTTAGAGCAAACATTGCAATTAGAAAAGCGTGGTCAATATGCAATGAGACAAACAGCGGATCATAAAGAAGGAATTGCTGCGTTTTTAGAGAAACGTTTACCAGCATTTAAAGGGGAATAAAGTTTGTCCATTCCTCATGAGTAGCTCGTTAATTCGGGATAAAGGGGAGAAAGTGCTAACACATTTTAGTATAATTGTGTTAGCACTTTTTTTTAAGGAGTAATACATGAAGAGAATGATCGGTGTTATCACTATTATTTTGCTTACATATTCTGCTTTGCATAGTACACCATCTTTGGCAGTTCGGACTGCGTTATTTTTTGAGGGACATCCAAGTGTTGCGTTTTCTGGTGGGGTGACGAAAGAAAAAGATGTGAAAAAAGAAGCGATTCCAGATGAGTACCAAACTCTATATGGTAAGGAAGAAAACTCAGAGCACTATTTCTTTCCGCATGTAAGAGCACATGAATCAGGAATTGATATGTTAAGTGCATGCGTGAAGAAAAAATGGTTTTTCTATAAAGCAGAGCTCGGGTGTTATTAAATATAGGAGGATGAATGATGTCAGCATATAACAAGTTAGTAAGAGATCGTGTTCCAGAGAAGATTTTAATGTCTGGAAAAACGTATACCGCACAAAAATTAACAGGTCAAGCATACATACAAGCTTTAGCGAAAATTGGAACGGAAGAAATTCGAGAATTTGCTTCTATGAAAGAACGTGAACATGCGCTAGATTCTCTTGCGGATGCACTAGAAGTAATCATTTCATTAGCACGTGCGGAAGGTGCATCAATTGAAGATGTGGAACGCCTTCGTAAGAAAAAAGAAGTAGAGCGCGGTGGATTTGAAAGAGGGATTTATTTATTAGATGTCTCGGAAGAATAGTTTAATAGGAAAAGCATAGCGTTAATGAGTAACGCTATGCTTTTTTGTTGCAATGAAGCTAATAATGAAGAAAATAGCTGTTAATATCCAGCCGATTGTAATAGAAGTAGTAGTATGAACGGCATAAGAAACTTGTAAACAAAATAATGATGCTAAAAACCAAATGAGTGCAATGTGTATATATTTTTTTGATATATTCATATTTCAGGACTCCTTTTGTATACTAAAAAGAATTTTACTACAATTTAGAAAATTAAGCTATATAAGTAGAGGTTTTCTGGTGAATTTTGTATACTGAATAGTAGAGAAAATGAGGAGGAAACGACAATGGCACATCATGCGAGAGAAACGATGGAACTTATTAAGGAGCTTGTCTCTATTCCGAGTCCGTCTGGAAATACAGCAAAAATTATTGATTTTATTGAAAACTATGTCAGTGAGTGGAATGTAGAAACGAAACGTAACA
This sequence comes from Bacillus sp. AFS012607, assembly GCF_002558005.1. Taxonomy (NCBI): domain Bacteria; kingdom Bacillati; phylum Bacillota; class Bacilli; order Caryophanales; family Bacillaceae; genus Bacillus; species Bacillus sp. AFS012607. Next base: position 16,985 of record NZ_NTVM01000015.1, on the reverse strand, counting down.
ATAAAGGCGCTCTTATTTTAACGGTAAAAGGGAAGAATGATGCGCAGCACCGCTTATTAACGGCACACGTTGATACGTTAGGTGCGATGGTGAAAGAAATTAAGCCTGATGGTCGCCTGAGTCTTTCTATGATTGGTGGATTTCGCTGGAACTCTGTAGAAGGAGAATATTGCGAAATTGAAACATCAAGTGGCAAGACGTATACAGGAACGATTTTAATGCATCAAACATCTGTACATGTATATAAAGATGCAGGTGAAGCAAAACGCGATGAGAAAAATATTGAAGTTCGTATTGATGAGCGCGTATTTTCAGCTGATGAAGTACGCGAATTAGGAATTGAAGTAGGAGACTTCGTTTCATTTGATCCGCGCGTTCAAATTACAGAGAGTGGATACATAAAATCACGTCATTTAGATGACAAAGTAAGTGTTGCGATTTTATTAAAATTAATTAAAAGATTACAAGATGAAAACGTAACATTACCATATACGACGCATTTCTTAATTTCTAATAATGAAGAGATTGGATACGGTGGTAATTCTAATATTCCAGAAGAAACTGTTGAATACTTAGCAGTTGATATGGGAGCGTTAGGTGATGGACAAACATCTGATGAATATACAGTATCTATTTGTGCAAAAGACTCTAGCGGCCCGTACCATTACGCTTTACGTAAACATTTAGTAGAGCTTGCGAAAACGAATCATATTGAATATAAAGTAGATATTTATCCGTACTACGCATCTGATGCATCAGCTGCGATTCGTGCGGGATTTGACGTGAAACATGCGTTAATTGGAGCGGGTATTGATTCTTCTCACGCATTTGAACGTACACATGAAAGTTCTATTGCGCATACAGAATCATTAGTGTATGCATATGTAATGTCTAATTTAATTGAAGAATAATTTCATAGATAATAGAGAGCTGATTAAAAATATTATTTTTAATCAGCTTTTTATTTGGCGAAGCGATTAGGAGACATGTTCTAATCGCTTTTTTAGCCCGCTATTTGTGGGCTGATTAAAGTTTTATTTTATATACATTCATTATAAGTTATATATATGCGATTTTTATTATACGGCGGGAAAACGTATTTACTATAGATATATAATGTTATACACTATGAAAGGAATTAATTAATAGTTAATATGTTTTAGTTAGCTTGATTGAAAAAATTGTATGAATATGAAGTTTTGAGAGGAGATTTATTTTTCATGAAGTACAAAGCAATAGCCGCAGGTTTATTAGCAGCAAATTTACTAGCACATCCAATTAGTAGTTTAGCAGAAACGAAGAAATTTCCTGATGTTTCAGATAGTGCGTGGTCGAAAGACGCAATTTATTATTTAGTAGAGAGAAATGTAATTAACGGTATGCCAGATGGTAACTTTATGCCATACGGAAATTTAACACGTGCCCAGGCAGCAAAGATTATCGCAACAGCAATTGGTGCTAAAGTAGATCCAAATGCAAAGCCGTCTTATAATGATGCAAAAAATAGTTGGGCAGCTTCATTTATTGCAGCCATGGAAAAAGAGAATATTATTAAAGGGCGAGAACCAGGAGTATTTGATCCTGAAGGAAAAGTAACTCGTGCTGAAATGGCAGCTATGCTTGTAAGAGCATATAATCTGAAGAGCAAAGTAACAGGACCAGTTCCTACAAAATTCGCTGATTTAGAGAATCATTGGGGTAAAGAAGAAGTTAATATTTTAGTAGAATTAAAACTTTCTTTAGGTACAGAGAATGGCTGGAAACCGAATGATTCTATTACGCGTGAACAAGCAGCTCAGCTTACTGCGCAAACAGATAAATTTAGCAAGAATAGTGATCGTCCAGTAGAAACAAAGAAAATGTACATAGATAGAAAATTCATTACATATCACGCACCATCATTAAGTTCTGGGATTAGTGCAAATCAGCATAATCCACAAATGGTTGAAATTAAAGAAGAACGAGATGGATGGATCAAAATTGCAACAAGTAAAGGTGATAAATGGACACCTTTAGTAGAGAAAACAGAAGTTATTAATGAAGGATTCACTACTTATGCAGAAGCTTCTTCTTCTTCAAAAGTAATGGGAACACATAGCGCACAACAAGTAACTGTTATTGAAGAGAACGGCAGCTGGATTCGTATCCGCATGGGCGCTGGTTTCCAATGGGTTAATAAAAATCAATTAAATCCAGTGAAGCAGGGTAACTTCTTAGAAGGAAAAGCGATTATCATTGACCCAGGTCATGGCGGAGTTGATTCAGGTAATCCAGGTTATTATGAGAAAGAAAGTGAAACTGTATTAGATGTATCATTGCGATTACAGAAGATATTTGAGAAAAAGACACCATTTACTGTGTTATTCACTCGTACAGATGATACACGTCCAGGAACAAGTGCTTCTGATTCTTTAAAGAAACGTGTAGAATTTGCTCAAAAAAATAATGGGGATATTTTTGTAAGCATTCATGGTAATGGCACGGAAGAGAAAAATGGACAAGGTACAGAAACGTTCTACTATGAATCAGCGACAGCAAGAGGAACAAATCCTAACGTATCAGAAAGTCGTTTACTAGCAGAAAAAATTCAAGAGCGTCTTGTAGATGCACTGGGAACAAAAGATCGTGGTGTGAAAAAAGGCGATTTATACGTAATTAGAGAAAATACAATGCCAGCTGTATTAGCAGAATTAGCATTTGTAGATAATAAAAGTGATGCAGATAAAATAGCTACACCAGCGCAAAGACAAAATGCAGCGGAAGCTATTTATCAAGGTATTTTAGATTACTATGAAGAAATGGGTAACAACGTGTCTTCTTTCCGTTAATAAATAATAAGAGATTGCCATTGGCAGTCTCTTTTATTTATTAACGTTTCTCTTTATTTCCGGCATATGATATCATTTAATTTTATATACAAAAGAAAAGTATTGAGTAATTGTAATCATAACAATTTTAAACGATAGAGGATGATAATAGATTGAATAATCATAGTAAAAAACCTGCCTGTATATATACGTATGCATTTCGTGAGGAGGAGCGTGCTTTATGTTACTTGGAAATGCGCTCGTTCTTTGGAATGGAGTCGCACGTTAATATTTTAAAAAGTGATGTAAAAATTGACCCGAGTAGAAGTGCGTTTATGAAAGAGCGCGTTGAGGTTATGTATGAAGGGGACGACTTAGAAAGCATTTTAAAACAAGTGGAACAAATTGATTTGGCGGGAGCGACATTTAAAGTTATTTTCGTTAAAATCAATGACCTCGTTGGGGAGAATAAAATTGAATATGGAGAAAGACGTCTTATTGAACGAGACCTTGGCATGCATATCGAAGGAGAAGCGGATGTTCGTAATCCAGAGCGTGTATTCGGGATTGTTCCTCTTGGAGGACGCTGGTACTTCGGGCACTATGTAGAAAGCGAACCAGTTTGGTATCATCACATAAAAAAACCGCATAGCTATTCGACATCACTTAGCACACGTGTTGCGAGATCAGTTGCAAATATCGCTGTACCAAATCCAGAGGGAGTACGAGCAATTGACCCGTGCTGCGGTATTGGAACAGTAGTAGTAGAAGCACTTTCTATGGGGATTAATATCGTTGGTAGAGATATAAATCCACTTGTAGTTCTTGGAACGAGAAAAAACATCGCACATTTTGGATTTGAAGGAACAGTAACAAAAGGTCCAATTGAGGAAATTACTGAGAACTATGACGTTGCCATTATCGATATGCCATACGACTTATTTACGCATGCCACACCAGAAGACCAGCTCTCCATTCTTTCAAGTGCGCGCCGCATTGCTAAAAAGGTAGTCGTTGTCACGATGGAAACAATGGATGACATGATCCATGAAGCAGGATTTGAAATTACAGATCGCTGTATTACAAGAAAAGGATCATTTACTAGACAAATTCTTGTTTGTGAATAAGAAAGGAAGGTCACCCGTTTGGGTGACCTTTTTAGTGTAGTTTGATGTGTGATTGATTGGCAGTTTGCAGGTGGAGATAAGTTGATATTGTGATAGGAGTCTATTACTGTTCTTTTAATTTTTCTTGTTGTGCGATTAATAAATTGCGTAATATGTGTCCGCGGTAACTTTCTAGTTTTCGTCCTTCATGATAGCGCACACCTAATTTTTTTAGTTCAGCTACGTACCAGCCTTTTGTTCCGTAATGCATGAGATCACTTCCTTTTGCTTTTGAACAGTATATGTTGGGGGGAGAAGTAACTTTACATTGAAAATAATAATGGTAAAAGGAATTTTGCATGTGTGTACGAGAGGAATCGCAAAGTTATCGAGGTGTTTTATAACGTAACGTCCAAGCCGTGTATAAAAAAGTAGACAGTTGTATATGAATTTGTTGAAAAAAGAATACACATTACTGAGGGGATTTGAAAAAAGTAATGCTATACGATTTGGCATGATACTTGCGTTGGAAATAGTATCAACGTATAGGGGAGAGATAGAAATGAAGGTTAGTAAAATATATACAACGATTGATGCACACGTAGCTGGGGAGCCGCTTCGAATTATTACGGGCGGAGTGCCAGAAATAAAAGGGGAAACGCAGCTGGAAAGACGCGCATACTGTATGGAACATTTGGATTACCTTCGTGAAATTCTGATGTATGAACCGAGAGGACATCACGGAATGTACGGTTGTATCATTACACCACCAGCAAGTGCCCACGCTGATTTTGGTGTTTTATTTATGCACAATGAAGGATGGAGTACGATGTGTGGTCATGGCATTATTGCTGTCATTACAGTTGGAATTGAAACAGGCATGTTTGAAGTAAAGGGTGAAAAACAAAATTTCATTATTGATAGCCCAGCCGGAGAAGTTATTGCGTATGCAAAATATAACGGGAGTGAAGTAGAATCTGTATCATTTGAAAATGTTCCTTCATTTGTATACAAAAAAGACGTTCCTATTAAAATAGATAACTATGAATTTCAAGTAGATATCGCGTTTGGAGGAGCATTTTACGCTGTTGTAGACTGTAAAGAATTTGGTTTGAAAGTTGATTTTAAAGACTTGCCCGCTATTCAAACGTGGGGCGGTAAAATTAAACATTATATAGAGAGCAAAATAGAAGTGAAACATCCACTTGAAGAAGGATTGAAAGGAATATACGGCGTTATCTTTTCAGATGAACCGAAAGACAAAGGTGCTACGCTACGAAATGTAACGATTTTTGCTGATGGGCAAGTAGACCGTTCTCCTTGCGGTACAGGAACTTCAGCGAGAATCGCAACTCTTTTTGAAAAAGATGCCTTACAAAAAGGAGAAATCTTCGTCCATGAATGCATTACTGATGGGAAATTCCAGGGAGAAGTATTATCCGTAACAGCGGTAGGTACATATGAAGCTGTCGTTCCGAAAGTAACGGGGCATGCATTTATTACAGGGTTTCATCAGTTCGTTGTAGATCCGAGAGATGATTTGAAACGGGGATTTTTGTTAGGATAAAGTGAAACTTTAATCAGTGGAGGGGTTCCCCACTGATTATTAGTTGAACCAATCGGGTTTTTACGGGCAGTTGATCTCCCGTGTAACTTCTTTGTCCAACTGAATTTTTAGATGGGAGTCTTACTGCCCGTTAATACGGGATAGAAGAAGGGGGTGGAAAGATATGCTAGTTATAAGCGCGAACGAACAAAGAAACTTAGTAAATATGAATGAAGTTATTGAATACGCGGCGCTTGCTTTAAAAGAATTTTCCGCAGAAAGAACGATTACACCAATAAGAGGCTCATTACCATTTGCGAATGAGCAAAATACGGCATTAATTATGCCTTCAGTAGCGGAAGGGCTTGAGGCACTTGGAGTAAAAATAGTAACGGTAGTCCCGCAAAATAAACAGATAGGAAAGAAAACAATCAATGGGATTGTGATGCTATCAGACTTTCAAACGGGAGAACCGCTCGCACTTCTAGAAGGATCGTACTTAACGATGATCCGAACGGGCGCCTTATCAGGAGTAGCGACAAAATATTTAGCTCGTCATAACGCAAAAACTTTATGCATTATCGGCACGGGCGAACAAGCGAAAGGAATTGCCGAAGCAATATTTGCAGTTAGAGATATCGAAAAAGTCATTTTATACAATCGAACAGAAGAAAAAGCATATGCATTTGCGCAATATATACAAGAGAAATTTGGTAAACCTGCTTACGTTTACAGGGATCCAAATGAAGCAATACGTGAAGCAGACATCATCGTCACAACTACGAACGCAACCACACCAGTCTTCTCAGAAACACTACAAAAAGGCGTCCACGTAAACGCCGTCGGCTCATTCAGACCGAGCATGCAAGAACTACCCTCACACGCCATCACAAGCGCAAACAAAGTAGTAGTCGAATCAAAAGAAGCAGCACTAGACGAAACAGGAGACCTTCAAGTTCCGATAAAAGAAGGTCTATTCAAAGCGAACGCCATTCACGCTGAACTTGGTCAAATTATAAGCGAGGAAAAAGCAGGCCGCGAAAGCGATGAAGAGATTACTATTTTCAAATCAGTTGGTTTGGCAGTAGTGGATATTATCGTTGCGAAGTATTTGTATGAGAGAGCGGTGGAGCAAGGAGTAGGGAGTAAGATTGAGTTTTGAGACTGCCTTTTGGTGGTCTTTTTATTTTATCATCCTTATAAATATATTTTATGGCAAGAATGTATTAGTAGATTGCAAACTTTCCACATTTACAAAAAAGTTTGACTTTACATACAGGTAGTGGTAATTTAAAACTTATAAGAAAACTCGGGATTAATTCCGAGTTTTCTTATGGGTATAAACAGTTCGAGGGGGGCCGAAAGATGAAACAGAAGTTATTTGCATTACCATTTGTTCTAATACTACTTATTGCATTAGCGGCTTGTTCTGGGGAAAAAGATTCTTCGAAGCAAGCGGGCACTAGTAAATCAGGGACTCCGAAAGACGGAGGGGCGTTAACGATTGGTGTTAGCGATAATCCAGATACGATGAATCCGCTTTATGCGAATGATCGTGTGTCATTAACTGTGCAGCAGGCTTTATATGCGCCGCTATATCATATGGAAGACGGTAAGAAAAAGTTTGTTCTTGCTGAGAGCTTTACGCCTTCAGAAGATCAATTAACGTGGACACTGAAATTAAAAGATAATTTGAAATGGCATGATGGTAAGAAAATTACATCAGACGATATAGCATTTACATTCCAATCTATTTTGGATGAGAAGCAAAATAGCTCAAGTCGTGAAAACTTTATTTTTAAAGGAAAGCCGCTTGAGGTGAAAAAGGTAGATGAGTTAACAACTCAATTCGTTTTACCACAAGTAAGTGCATCTTTTGAAGGTGTGATGAATGATTTCTTCCCAATTCCGAAACATGTATTTGAAGGGGAAGCAGATTTAGCGAAGAGTAAGAAAAACTTACAGCCTGTAGGATCAGGGCCGTTTAAATTTAAAGAGTATAAATCAGATGAGTACGTTGCATTAGATCGATTTGATGATTATGTAGGTGGGAAAGCTAAATTAGACTCTATCGTATACCGCGTTGTAAAAGACCGTAATACAGCAAATGTTTCACTGCAAAATGGTCAAATCAACATGAAGATGATTGAGCCGCAAGACTTTAAGAAACTAGATAGCACTGGGAACTTCTCAATGGTGACATTCCCTGAAGGTAGATTATTCTACTTATCTTATAACATGAATACTGATCTTATGAAGAAAAAAGAAGTGCGCCAAGCAATTGCACATGCGTTAGATAAGAAAGAAATGATTAACTCAGCATTCGTTTCAGGTGAATTTGCAGAACCAGCAAATTCAATCTTAACGCCAGACGCTATGTATTATGCGAAAGATATTAAAGACTATAAGTATGATAAAAAAGAAGCGAAAGATTTATTAGCAAAAGCTGGCGTGAAAGATAAGGAAAAAGTACGTGTGATGTATGTAACGAATAATAAAATTATGGAAAGCTTAGCGTTATATACACAACAAAAATTAAAAGAAGTTGGCTTAGAAGTTGAACTAAATGCATTAGATGCTAGTGCGGCAAGTGAAAAAGGCTTAGATAAAGAGAATAAAGAATATGACATTACATTTGGTGGTTACATAATGGGACCTGAGCCAGATTCATATAAGAGCTTATTCTTAAGCAATGCTGAATACAATTATGCACGATATAAAAACGCTGATTTCGATAAGTTATGGGAAGAAGCTGCAGTTGAGACAGATAAAACAAAACGCGCAGAGCTATACCATAAAATTCAAGAGACAGCTAGAGAAGACGTACCTTATCTACCAATCGCGTATCCGAAAGCAGTTATTGCAGTAGATAAAAAGTTTGATGGATTAAAAGAAGCGAAAGCAATTCCTGTCACAATGTTTGAAGATCTATCTAAGATTTATGAAGTGAAATAAGAAACAATAAAGAAGCTGGTGGAAATCAGCTTCTTTAGCTTGAGGGGGGAAGTTTGTGTATAAAGTAATTGCGAAGAGGCTTTTAAATGCAATTCCGCTTTTATTTGTTATTTCTATTATTTCTTTTCTATTAATAAAACTAGCACCGGGGGATCCGGTTCGAAACTTTGTAACGCCAAACATGAGTCCAATTGATGTTGAGCGTATTCGTAAAAGTTTAGGATTAGATCAACCAATTTACGTGCAGTATTTTTTATGGTTAAAAAACATTTTAACAGGAAACTTTGGTTACTCACTTCAAAATCATCGTCCTGTTTTGGAACTTATCACAGAAAGATTACCTGCAACAATTGGATTAATGGGATCATCTTTACTCGTCTCATTCGTAATTGCAATACCACTTGGACTATTTACAGGTGTGAAAAAGAATTCATTCTTTGACCGCATTGTAAACTTTATTTCATACGTTGGTATTTCTATGCCGGTTTTCTGGTTTGCACTACTATTAGTCTACTTATTCTCTTTAAAATTGAACCTACTTCCGAGTATGGGGATGCGCACCGTTGGTAAAGACTCTGTCTGGGATATTGTGCAACACGGCATTTTACCTTGCATGGTGCTTGCGTTCCAAAACGTATCTGTTTATATGAGATATATTCGTTCAAGTACGATTCAGCAATTAGAAGAAGAATATGTACAAATTCAATATGCATACGGCGCTTCGAAGAAAACAGTGTTATTTAATCACGTACTTCGAAATGTATTAATACCAATCATTACAATTTTCGGATTATCGATTCCAAGTTTAGTAGGCGGAGCATTTATTACGGAAACAGTATTCTCATGGCCAGGACTTGGTTCACTTGGGGTAAATGCTATTTTTAGATTTGATTATCCGATTATCATGGCAATTACATTACTATCATCATTCATGTTAATTCTCGGTAACTTAATTGCTGATATTTTATATGGCGTAGTAGATCCGCGCATTCGAATGAGGGGGTGATTTGGAATGAATAATAGGAGATTTCAAACGATAAAACATAGCTTTACGAAAAATAAGTTTGTTGCAATGGGAGTTATTATACTTGCGATTTTAACGGTCGCATCAATTTTCGCATTCGTATCGCCGTACGATCCTAGCAAAATGTCGATTCCAGATCGCTTACAAGAACCAAGTATGAGTCATCCTTTCGGAACGGATGATTACGGAAGGGATTACTTAACGAGAGCGTTATATGGCGGACGAGTTTCACTTGCAGTCGGTTTTCTTGCGATGGTTGTTTCTATTACAATCGGTACTGCAGTTGGAACAATTAGCGGATATTTTGGCGGAAAGTTAGACAACTTTTTAATGCGAGTTGTTGAAGTACTGATGTCAATTCCATCATTCTTTTTAATGCTACTATTAAATGCGTATTTAAAACCAGGAATTACGACGCTAGTTCTTATTATCGGATTACTAACATGGATGGACACCGCCCGTATTGTAAGGGCAGAAACGTTATCTGTAAAAGAGCGTGAGTACGTTTTATACGCAAAAGTATCAGGACAAAAATCACTTATGATTATTGTAAGACATATCATTCCTAACATTTTATCAACCATTATTATCGCCGCGACATTAACGATTGCGACATCGATTTTAATGGAATCATCACTTAGTTTCTTAGGTTTAGGTATTAGAGAACCAGATTCTTCTTGGGGCAGCATGCTAAACAATGCGCAAGGATATATTGGTGAAGCTTGGTATTTAACACTCTTCCCAGGATTCCTTATCCTTTTAACGGTACTTAGTTTTAACGTAATTGGTGAAGCATTGAAGAAAGCTTTCGCACCAAAAGGAGCCGGACATGAAAACTAAAGTGTTAAGTGAAAGGAGTGAGAAGCGTGTCTGAAAAACTACTAGAAGTAAAAAATTTAAAGACTTCTTTTTTCATAGAAAGTGGCGAAGTTGAAGCGGTTCGCGGCGTTACATTTCGCTTAAATAAAGGAGAAGTAGTCGGTATCGTTGGGGAATCTGGAAGCGGAAAGAGTGTAATGGCGAAGTCTGTTATGTCTCTCGTTACGTCACCAGGAAAAGTGAAAGAAGGGGAAATCCTTTTTCATAATGAAAACATACTTTCTAAATCTGAAAAAGAATTACGTTCTATTAGAGGAAATCAAATTTCACTTATCTCTCAAGACCCAATGTCAGCGCTAAATCCAGTCGTGAAAATTGGGAAACAAATGACGGAAGTAATTATACGTCATCAAAAAGTGAAAAAGAAAGAAGCAGAGCAGATTGCGATCAACTTGTTAAAACAAGTCGGCCTTTCGTCACCAGAAGAAAGGGTAAAACAATATCCGCATGAACTAAGCGGTGGTATGAAGCAGCGGGTTATGATCGCAATGGCGATGTCTTGTAATCCGGACCTTCTTATTGCTGACGAACCGACGACTGCACTTGATGTAACGATACAGGCGCAAATACTAGATTTAATGAAAAACTTAAAGAACGAAACGAATATGGCGTTACTTCTTATTACGCATGACTTAGGAATCGTCGCGCAAAACTGTACGCGCGTTATCGTTATGTACGGCGGGCTTATTATGGAAGAAGGACCTGTACTTGATATTTTCCAATCGCCGAATCATCCATATACGAAAGGGCTATTAAACTCTTTGCCAAAAATAGCGAACGGCGTAAAAGAAAGACTCGCTCCTATTCAAGGTGTAACGCCAAACTTATTAAACCCGCCACAAGGTTGCCCATTCGCAGAGCGTTGCCCGCATGCGATGGACATTTGTGAAAAAGAACGTCCGCCATATTTTGAAATCGGAAACGAAAGACGTTCCATGTGCTGGTTAAACGATAAGACAGTAGGTGATTCACATGCATGAAGAAAACTTAATTGAAGTTCGGGACTTAAAAAAGTATTTTCCTATTAAAAAAGGACTATTCGGCAGAAAAACAGAGCAATTAAAAGCAGTCGATGACTTAAGCTTCACTATTAAAAAGGGTGAAACATTCGGGTTAGTAGGGGAATCTGGCTGTGGAAAATCAACGACAGGAAGAAGTATCATTCGCTTACATGATGTCACTTCAGGTAACGTTTTGTTTGACGGAAAAGATATCGCAAGTTTAAAGGAAAGTGAACTAAAAGAATATCGAAAAAGAATGCAAATCATTTTCCAAGATCCATACGCATCATTAAACCCGGCAATGAACGTATTCCAAATTATTAGCGAACCGATGAACATTCACGGTTCCTACGAAAAAGAAGAACAAAAAGAAATCATTTTAGACCTTCTGAAAAAGGTAGGTTTAAAAGAAGAACATTTATATCGCTATCCGCACGAATTTAGCGGAGGCCAGCGCCAGCGCATTAGCATCGCGCGGGCACTATCTGTAAAACCAGACTTTATCTTATGTGACGAACCAATCTCAGCACTCGATGTCTCAGTCCAAGCACAAGTCGTAAACATGCTGCAAGACATTCAAGAAGAAACAGGCGTCACATACTTATTCATCGCACATGACCTATCTATGGTAAGGCACATATCAGACAGAATCGGAGTCATGTACTTAGGAAACATAGTAGAAATTGCCGATAGTGAAGACCTATACACAAAACCGGCACATCCATACACACAAGCACTACTTTCATCTATGCCAGAACCAGATCCAACAAACACAGGCAAAGAACGGATCATCCTAGAGGGAGAAGTACCAAGCCCACTAAACTCACCATCCGGCTGCAAATTCAGAACGCGCTGCAAATTCGCCACTGAAAAATGTGCACAGGAAGTACCGAAGATGGTGGAGATTGAGAAGGGGCATGAGGTGGCTTGTCATTTGTTTTAGAGGGAGAGCACTAGGGGGGACCTGGTGCTTTTTTCTTTGTAGGTGGACGTGGTGTGGGATTGGTTGTTAGTTTAGGAGATAGCGCGCTCGAAATTTGTCGGTAAATCGATATGTTGTGTCGAAACGTTGATATATTCGGAGTTACGATTGATATAATTGAATAAACGTTGATATATTTTTGTAAAGAGTGGGATTGGTTGTAACTTAATGTAGAAATTTAATGTTTTCGAAAAAAAGAATTGACTTCTATATTAGTTGTAACTAAAATAGTTACATAAAGGTGTAATCAATTTAGTTACAACTAATATCTGCTAAAAATATGATTTATATATTTAATTAAGGATGGTGGTCCATACGTTGCCACCCGGTGTAGAAAGTTACTAACACATTCAAATCAATGCATATTCCAAGCTTTAGTATTTTCTGTTACGGGGCAATAAGGTGCAACGTTATCTTTTGTTAAAAACCTTGGTGGATCTTTCTTTGGAAATATTAGTTTTGGGGAAATATAGTAAGGTATCTAAAAAAGAACAAGGTATAAAAAGATGTACTTATATAAACCAAAAATTTAGTTGAGCTGGATAATAAAAAAAAGGTAGGAGATTTAAATGGAGACGAAACAAGATAACCTTATTTACGTATGGGATGCATATTGTGGATGGTGCTATGGTTTTTCAGAAAGTATTAAAGGATTTTACAAAAACCACACTGAAGTGCTATTAACAGTTTTATGTGGAGGGTTATTTTTAGATAATTTACCAATGAAAAACTTCTCATATATAGAAGAGGGAAATAAAAGAATTAATCAACTTACAGGTGCTGAATTTGGTCCTTCCTATCAAAAATTGGTGGAGGAAGGGACTTTTAAAATGAATTCGAAAGATGCTGCAATTGGTTTTTCAGCTTTACGCTCATTAGCGCCAGACCGTTTATTAGAATTCACTTCGGCTATGCAAAAAGCGTTTTATTATGAGGGCCAAAGTCTGAGTGATCCTGAAACATATCGCAAAATTGCAATCGAGCATGGTTTGGACCCTGAACAAGTATTAGAACGTTTAAACGCTCAAGAAACAATATTAGATGTCCAAAATGATTTCAATAAAGTTCGACAGCTTGGTGTTAATAGCTATCCTTCATTACTTTTACAAAAGGATAATCAAATTATTCCTATTGGTGGTGGCGTAATGACGCCAGGTAAAATTGAAGCGCGTTTTAAAAATTTATATTAAGAAAATTTAGGATATAGTAGCAAACATGTTATCTTAGGCCACCTGACATTCATCTCCGGAATATTCGCCAGTACTATTACACTTTCAGATAAATGGGAGTGGGAGATTTTATCCCGCTTTAACGGGCAGTAAGACCCCCACCTCAAAATTCAGTGGAAGCAAAGAAGTTAGGTGGGGGATCAACTGTCCGTAAAAGTCCGATTGGTTCAACTAATAATCAGTGGGGGATGAACAAAACCCCCACTGATTAAAGTTTCACTTTATCGGAACAAGATAAAAATATGATGATTAGTTAATAACTTTAATAAAAGGAGAATAACATACTATGTTTAAAACAATCGATACAAATCAAAAAGATGTGAAATTAACGGTGTTTAGTTCGGACGAAAAAAGCTTTATGGTCACGGCAACATTAGTTGAGAAAGCAGGACATGCATTTTTAATAAACTCAAAATTTACTCAATCTGATTCGAAAGAAATTGTTGAGTATCTGAAAAAAAACAACTTATCTCTAGATAAAATCTTTATTATTCATGGGGATCCAGACTACTACTTTGGATTAGAGAGCATTAAAGCCGTTTACCCAGAAGCTATAGCGTATGCAACAGAGTCTACTGTTGAACATATCGTTCATTCTGTCTTAGGGAAATTAAAAGTTTGGAAAGACGCCCTTGGAGAAAATGCACCGAATAACGTGGTATTACCTCAAGTGTTTAAAGAAAAAACAATTGATTTTCAGGGGTTAACATTTGAACTAGTAGGCTTAGATCATTACAGAACTAGCTTATTTAATAAAGAGCTGAAAGTATTAATTGGTGGTATTGATGTATTTAACGAAATCCATGTATTCTTAGCTGATACTAGCTCAAAAGCGGCAATGGAGGCTTGGATTGAAAACTTGAAAGTGTTACAAGCATTACATGCTGACATCATTGTACCTAGCCATGGATCAATTGAAAAATCCTTAAATAATCAAGCACTTACTGCGACAATGGATTATCTAAGAACTGCGATTCAAGCTTCTGAGGAAAGTAAAACTTCAAAAGATTTTGTAGCAAGACTTGATGCAGCATATCCAGGCTATGCAAATAAAGGTGTATTAGAATTAAGTGCAAAAGTTGTAACAAAAGAAATGCCTTGGGGTTAATGATATGAATAAATATCAAAAGCTATTACATGAAACGTATGTGTTAACTGGCGAAGGGAAATTGGATGCGTTCAAAACGTATTTAAGTGAAAATGTATCTTGGACAGAAGCTGCTGGGTTTCCATATGCGGGTACTTATATTGGTCCAGATGAAGTAGTGAAGAACGTACATGAACGTCTTGGTACGGAATGGGATAACTATAGTGCAAAAGATGAAATTTATGCTTTTAATAACAATACTGTTATTGTGTATGGAAAATATAGTGGAACATATAAAGCTACAGGGAAGTCATTTGTAGCAGATTTTTGTCATCTTTATAAGTTTGATGAGAACGATAAGGTTAAGAAGTTTATACAAATTGTGGACAGTGCAACTGTTAATGAGGTATTAAGTTAGAGTTAATCGTTTCTAATATGCCTTGTATAGGGGGAGGATAAATGAAATTCCTAACATTACCCCTGACATTACATTTTTGGGAAGGTTTCTCCTTCTTCAAACTTTTTATAGAAGAAAACTTATTTAAGTAGAAGAGGTAGGTATATATGAAATTAGAGAAAAGTTTAATCATAACAATTATTTCTGTATTTATTTTAGGAGTAGTTTCGACTTTGGTATATCAAGCTTCCACCGGTAATAACAAAGGGAACTCAATTAAGAGCGAAAATGTTGCTTCTGTATCAAAAGAAGTAAAAGAAAATGAAAAGAATAAAAAGATGGTAGTTGATTTCTATAATGAAGTTTTTAACAAACATAATATCGATATTATCCCTAAATATGTAGGTGAAGAGTATAAGCAACATAATCCTTTTGTTGCTGATGGACGAAAAGCCTTCATGGATTTCTTTAAGGAGGATTTTGTTAAAAATCCTAATTCCTCTGCAGAGATTAAACGTGTAGTAGCTGAAGGGGATACGGTTGCTCTTCATGTACATTCTCGTACTAATTCTCAAGATAAGGGAGTTGCTATAGTGGATATATTTCGTATCAAGGATGGAAAGATTGTCGAACACTGGGATGTAATTCAAGAGATTCCAAGTGAAGCAGCTAATGATAATACGATGTTTTAGATAGAAGATATATTTAATAATTTTTTAATTGATAGTGCTGTATAGAATTTAGAAATTTAGATAATTAGTTATTAAATTTGGAAATCATTTAAAAATAGCATATTAAATGATGGCACAAATTAATACGAAATAGCTCTTTAATAAAAAATCCTACTCAGTAAAAAATGAGTAGGATTTTTTATTAAAGAATAGTGCTAATTTTGTGGTTCGGCACCATCTAAATTTGGAAACCATGAAAGTATAGGTACTCTATATCCACGTAAAGTAAAATTGTAATTTTTTCCTTCTTTTATGTTTGCTTGCAGATCCACTGAATTAAACTTCATCATAAGAAGGCTATCCTCATTAGAAATAACTTTTTCGGTTCCATTTTTTTGCTCAACCTAGTACAATCTCACCAATTTAAAAAGACCACCATTACTGGCAGTCTTTCTGTGGTATCGAGTGTAGAGATGGTTAGCTACTTATCTGTTTAGGCATAATCTAGGATCTTTAGAATTCTTAATTTGAACAATCTATTTTTATATTATTTAAATAGTAATCTTTTATAGACCCACTCATTTTAGTTAACCTTTGTTCAAATATAAATGAAGTCGCAATTGTAACTAGATGCACAATTAATCAAAATAGAAAAAAGTACCTATAAGAGTAGGTACTTTTTTCTTTGTTATATATAAATTATACATTAATTTATATTTGGAACACTTTAAAAAGAAAAGATGATGATGGATTTATTAATAGATGCGTATAACTATATGTATATATTTAATGCATATATTATTTTTAGATAAATATATATATCTTTCAGTAAGAATGCAATATTCTTCGCTATTTACTTATATTTATAATTTAACTAATTCATTATAATATCAATGTTGATTTAAAGTTTTTTGTACAAAATGAACAGATGGGATTTTTTTAGGGATGCAAATACAATGAATCATTCTGTTTTCTTAATTGACTAAATTTTTAAAATTTAAATCTTCAAATGTTAATACTTGTTATATAATTGACTTATTAAGGCATTGCCCCTAAAAGTTAATATGCCTAATGAGATTGTTTACGTTTTCCTTATGGGGTAGCACCAACATTTCATAGATTTTGTACGCTAAGGCTATAATCTTTATAATTCCTGAGCGTATGAAATTCGCGCTTTGTTGTTGGGACCGCTATGAGTACTGTTAAATATAATATTCAAGGAGTGATATAATGAATACTAATCTTAAATTATCAAACAGACCAGAACACACTGTTCAAAAATTATTTGAACAGCAAGTAAT
>NZ_NTVM01000014.1:0-71610 GCF_002558005.1 Bacillus sp. AFS012607 | reverse complement strand
AGAAGTGAAGCCACCGAACATTCTAGCCGCTAGAACTGGATAATATATGTATGAAAAAAGCGCCCTGCTGTGCAGGGCGCTTTTTTGTTTTGCGGATTTGTCTTGGCTTGGGAGAGGATACCCGGGTGGGTGTTCAGCTAAATATATCAACGATTTTTCAAATATATCGATCATAAACGGGAATATATCAACGATTATTTCAATATATCAACGTTTCGACAAGGAATATCGATTTGTCGACAAGATAAGACAAAAGAAAATTCTCACATACCCCAAACATTTTATAAGAACAGAGAACGACTAGGTTTAAGACAAAGAGACTGACAAATCCACTTGAACAATCAACCACTGAATTTTATATTAAACTTTTTGACAAATCCACCCCTCCTTCCACTATCTGGAATTCTTTCCTGCATTAGCAAAAGTTTCTCATATAAAAAAGGGCAATCTTTTGCTTTTTCTCACAATGCGAGTACAATGTAAAATAGCAAGAAAAGACGAAAAGTATTTACAGGATTATTGTGTGCGCATAGCGTAAATGGCAGTAAGGAACTGAGAGGAGGTTTTTTCTCTGAATATAAATAAGGAAACAATCATCCACCTTTATCATACAAACGATATACATAGTCATTTTGAAAATTGGCCGCAAATTTCTCGGTTTGTACAGGGAGAGAAAAAGCGAAGACAGGAAGCGGGAGAGACCGTTTTGACGGTTGATATCGGCGATCATGTGGATCGTTTTCATAGTATTTCGGAAGCGACGAATGGACTTGGCAATACGAAGCTTTTAAATGAGGCGTTATATGATTATGTAACGATCGGAAATAATGAAGGAATTACGTTAGCGAAGGAGCATTTGAATCGTCTATATGATGAGGCTGGATTTGAAGTGCTTGTCGCGAATTTATTTGAAAAAGAAGGTGTACGTCCGGAGTGGGCAAAGCCTTATAAATTACATACAACGACAGATGGGATTACGATTGCCTTTATCGGGTTAACGGTAGCTTATCCAGAGTTCTATCATATGCTCGATTGGCATATTGAAGATCCGCTTATCCATTTAGAGTCTATTTTAGAAGAAGTGCGAGATGAGGCTCATATTACAGTTGTCCTTTCTCACCTTGGAAAAAGCATGGATGAGTATATGGCAGAGCATTATGATATAGATGTGATTTTAGGTGCGCATACGCATCATTTATTTGAGTGTGGTGTTCTTATGAATAATACGTTACTTTGTTGTTGTGAAAAGTGGGGGCGTTACGTTGGTCACGTACAGCTTACTGTGGATATAGAGACGAAGAAACTACTGAAAAAAGACGGTAGAGCAATTAAGACGGAACGGTTAGGGGCTTATAGCGAGCCGTTATCCACAATTGAAATACTGCAGGAAGAAAGTAAGCATATAATGGCAGAGCCTGTCGTTCATTTAAAAGAGTCATTACCGGTTGATTGGTTTCATGAGGCGCCGTTTTCTCATATGTTAGCAAGTGCGCTGAAAACATGGTGCAGTGCAGAAATTGGAATGGTGAATGCTGGTGTACTTCTTGAAGGATTAGAAGAGGGTGTTGTAACGCGCGGAGATATTCACAGAATTTGTCCACATCCAATTAATCCGTGTGCTTTGAAAGTTCCAGGAAAGATATTAAGAGAAGTTATTTTGAAAGCACGTAAACCGAATATGGAGAATCTTGAGGTGAAAGGATTCGGATTTCGGGGGAAAGTGATGGGGAAAATGATTTACGCTGGTGTAGAAGTAATTCCAGATACGATTCCTGGGAATAAAATTTTATTAGAAGATGTATTGATTAACGGCGAATCGCTGGAGTTAGACCGTATATATACAGTAGGAACAATTGATATGTTTACGTTTGGATACTTATACCCAGAGCTATCCACACTTTCTAGCAAACAATATTATATGCCAGAACTACTTAGAGATGTGTTAACAGATATGTTAATAACTTATACATCTTCCGTTAAACTATAGGCTAGTTAACTTGTAACACTCATTTTTCTCTTGTCATACAGATAAGAAAGAGAGGAGTGTGAACTATGGTTAATGTGGAGCCAATTATAATTGATAATTATACGTTTATTGCAGTTAGCGTCAAACTTCCAAAGACGAATTTGCTAGCTGTAATGAGCGATAAAGGATATATTATGTGTGGTGCATTAGATGTAGGTCTTTTAAATAAGAAGTTAGGTGATCGAGGAATTATTGCTGGCCGTGCGGTTGGTGTAAGAACGATTGAACAACTTCTTGAAGCGCCACTAGAATCGGTAACGACTGGAGCTGAAGCATTAGGCATTCCAGCAGGAACGATTGGAAAAGAAGCATTATTAAAAATGAGATAAGCATATATCGTCCCTCCTTCTTGCATAGAAATGATATAAGAAGGAGGTTTTTTTATGAGTATATTTCGCTCGAAAAACTCGCGGTTTCGAAAGGGACCTATTGCCTTTCGGTATATACTGCTTATGTCGTTTATTCTTTTTGTTATATTACTTACGCAAGGGCTGTGGATTGTGAATAATAGTATTCAGCCGACCTTAATTAAATATGGAGAAGTAGAGACAAAGAAAATGGCGACGGCAATTATGACGAAGGCGGTAAAGGATCGAATTAATGAAGGATTCGATGTCGATTCGTTAATGAAAGTACAAAATGATAAAAACGGGAAAGTATCCACAATTAATTTAAATACAAAGCAAGTAAATGAAATCGTAACGTCAACGACTACGTACATAGAAAAATATTTGCAGCAAGTAGAACAAGGGAAGTTGAAGGAGCTAGGTATTTCTGAAAAAAACGGGGCGACTATGGCAGTTCCTTTTGGGCGTGTAACTGATAATGCGCTTCTTGGTAATATAGGACCAGATATTCCGATTCATTTCACGCCAATTGGGCATGTGAATACAGATATTAAACAAAAAATTGAGCCGCACGGGATCAACACTACAGCGATTCAAATTGTTATGGAAATGGAAGTAACGTTGCAAGTAATCATTCCATTTCATACAGAAGAGATAACGGTGAAACAAAATGTTCCGATTGCGACGCGTATCGTTCAAGGGGAAGTGCCTACGTATTATGGAAGCGGAAGTGTTGCTGTACCTGATAAAAAGAAAACAGATAGTTAATTGCATATAAAGTGAAACTTGAATCAATCGGGCTTTTACTGGATAAAAAATAACCGTAGCAATGCGCTACGGTTATCGTTTTGTATTTGCTCGTTCTTTGCGTTCCCAAAGGCTTAAATGCATATATGGATCGAAGGCCCATTCTGTATAGCCATTGTCTTTATATATGCCAAAATGTAAGTGGGGTGGGAATTTTCCGGCTGTACCAGGGGGGCCATAGCCAGTGCTACCAACAAACCCGATTACTTTTCCGGGCTCAACAATTTGTCCAAGCTGTATTTCTTTTGAGAACCCGCCTAAATGAGCGTAATAATGGTAATTGTTATGAAGGTCGCGAATACCAATGCGCCATCCACCAAGGCGGTTCCAACCTTTCGTTTCAATAATGCCATAGCAAGTCGATCTTACTGGCACGCCATATCCGGCAAAAATATCGGTTCCTTCATGAACTCGTCTGCCCCCAAAACTTCTTCCAGCACCGAAAGTACTACGGTAGCTATGGTCACTACGAATCGGAAGAGGAAAAGCATTTCCTTCTAAATTAATACGTCCATAATGTTTATAAATTTGGGCGTACTCGCTAATTAAATCAACTGTTTTTGCACGTCTATAATATTCCCAAAGCATAATTTTAATACGGTCTTCTGACGTTCCTTGTTTCCTTAAAATAGTCGCTGCGGTATGCAGAAGATCACGGTCGCTATTTGCATTTGCAAATCCATCTTTGTCACCATCTAAACCTATTCCGCCAAATAGAGAAATTGT
Source organism: Bacillus sp. AFS012607 (assembly GCF_002558005.1). NCBI lineage: Bacteria > Bacillati > Bacillota > Bacilli > Caryophanales > Bacillaceae > Bacillus > Bacillus sp. AFS012607. The sequence goes on along the minus strand of NZ_NTVM01000014.1, from coordinate 67,704 downwards.
ATGGGGGAGAGTGTCGTTACTATTAACAGGTCCAGCCCATATTTCTGGTTTGAAATAAAGGGAAATGATGGCATCTGGTTTTTTTGGAATATCTTTTCTTACGCTCCGTATATTTCTTTCATATTGATCCATTGCAGCTAAGTAATACCATGGAATGCCTGAAGACTGCTCGGTTTCTTTATATAGTGCCATGCGCTTTTCGTATATGCTTTGCTGATTATCTTCACCGTAGGCGATGTTTTGGTGGAGAAGAAAACAAATAGAAAGCAAAAGAGAAATTTTTCGAAGCATGAAATAGACTCCTTTCACAACATCACTCTTTTTAGTGTGGGATATACGGAGTATTTCATTATAGGGAACGATTGGAAAAAATCTTAGAATCTTCATTTGAGCAAATCGCTTTCATACGTTAGAATAGATATGTTACATTGAAAGAAGCGAACACGGTAAACTATTTCATATTGTGCGGAGTTGATAACCATGACAAAACAAACAGAATATAAGCGCAAGCCCGAATGGTTGAAAATTAAGTTAAACACGAATGAAAACTATACAGGCTTAAAGAAAATGATGCGTTCTAAGAATCTTCATACCGTTTGTGAAGAGGCAAAATGTCCGAATATTCATGAATGCTGGGCTGTAAGAAAAACAGCAACATTTATGATTTTAGGTGCGGTTTGTACACGCGCTTGTCGTTTTTGTGCGGTTAAAACAGGCTTACCAACTGAGCTTGATTTACAAGAACCAGAACGCGTAGCAGATTCAGTAGTACAAATGGGCTTAAAGCACGTTGTTATAACAGCGGTTGCACGTGATGATTTAAAGGACGGCGGAGCAGCTGTTTTTGCTGAAACAGTACGAGCAGTACGTCGTAAAAACCCATTCACGTCTATCGAAGTATTACCATCTGATATGGCTGGGGTAGAAGAAAACTTAAAAATGTTAATGGATGCAAAACCAGATATTTTAAACCATAACATTGAAACAGTACGTCGATTATCTAACCGAGTTCGCGCTAGAGCAAAATATGACCGTTCATTAGAGTTTTTACGTCGAGCAAAAGAAATGCAGCCTGATATTCCAACTAAATCGAGCATTATGGTCGGCTTAGGTGAAACAAGAGAAGATTTAATTGAAGCAATGGATGACTTACGTGCAAACAATGTGGATATTTTAACTCTTGGACAATATCTACAACCATCTAAGAAGCATTTACCAGTTATTAAATATTATCCACCAGCAGAATTTGCAGAGCTTAAAGAAATTGCACTTAGCAAAGGATTTAGCCACTGTGAAGCTGGCCCACTTGTGCGTTCTTCTTACCATGCGGACGAGCAAGTACGTTCTGCAAAAGAAAAAACAGCAGAAGCTAAATAATGAAAAAAGAGAGCTAACGATTAGCTCTCTTTTTGTTTGTACTCTAAAACGGTATTTGGACATGTTAATAAAATCTTTTTTAATTCTTCTGTGGATAATTCAATTGTAAATTCAGGAACACCAGGTGTAATTAAAATTTTATCGTACGCATAAACGGAACTGTCCACAATAATTGTTACATCTTGTGAATAACCAAAAGGAGCTACACATCCTGGAGTACAGCCAGTTTCCATTCTTAGTTCATCAGGAGAACAGAGCGATAAGCGTTCTCCAGTTATTTCTTTCATCTCTCCTCGGTTAAGCCGAGTTCCTTCTAACGTAAAAAACACGTAAAAATTTCCAGATGTTGATTTTAAAAATAAGCTTTTACTTGGAGTACCTTGTAAGCCAAGTCTTTCACGTACAATCCGATCTGTCTCATAATCGAGTACCGGTTCGTGTTCGAACTTTTCATAAGAAACATTTGTTTTATGTAGTAGAGCAAGTACGTCTTCGTACATATGAAATAATACCCCTTTCTATTGTTAGAACAGTCTCTTCTCGTGGCGTCAACTGAATGTTTTTGAAAGGGATATTACTTGGACGATGCTTTCCATAAGCGTGTTATGATACATTGTTCGTCGATTGTAATTTCGTAAATATCAGGATTCGTTAAAGCTCTCCATTCATTAAAGCCAATCGTATGATCAAAATGCTTTAAAATGAGTGTAAGTAAATTGCCGTGTGTAACAAGTAGTGTTGTCGTATGGTTTAATTGTAAAACGTCTTGAATAAGCGATATGGCACGGTCTGTTGCTTGTTTTGTTGACTCTCCGCCTGAAAAGGCAATATCTATGTTCGTAAAAGTGGATTCTAGTTTTTGCATCCAATCATCCATTGGAAAGTTGCTCAATATGCGTTCAGTTAATCGTTCATCTTCTTGGATAGATAAGCTAGCTTGGAGCGCATAGGGCCGAATGGAATCGATAGCTCGGACAAATGGGCTTGAAATAATATGATCGATTTGTAGATGATTTTCTAAGAGGAATGTAGCAAGGTTATTTGCTTGATCTTTCCCATCGGTCGTTAATTCAGCATCACGTTTTTGCCCAGTTGCTGAACAATGTCGTATTACAATAATTTTCTTCATAATTCATCCCCATCTTTCAAGTTGACGCTATATACTTCGACAAATGTGGAAATAATTCCTTTTTATTGGAAACGGCATATGGATTTAAATATGTGGAAAAGTAATGTGGATAATAAAAAATTGAGGTACAATGATGAAAAAAATGATATGTATCATATTCATTATTTGTTTTCTTACGCAATTGTCCACAACATATGCAGAATCCAACCAAAAACTAAATTATCCAAGCAATCGAAATAAGTCATTTGTGAGTGAGGATGTTTTTTATAAACAGTTAGATAAGAAAATCTATAAAGAATATAAAAATGCAGCATATAGTGTTCGGAAAAAAATCTTATTTAAAGAAGTGCCTGATGAAGAATTTTCTTTCCTAAAAAAAACAGCTGTCGGTTGTCGAAGTAGAGTGGTGCTTCAAGATTTTTTTGTTCACCCTGATCGCCAAGTTTATTTTTTCGCTTCTTTTACTCAAAATGAAGTAGAAGAGTTTCATAAGTACATCGTTATAGATGCAGAAACAAAGAGGGAGCTAAAGGAGGGTAAAAGTTATCATCATTGTGATAGTCCTTATAAAAAATAACCCACCAACCGGTGGGTTATTTTTTTACTCTGGTACACTCATTAATTTCTCTTTCATTTTGCGAATAAGAACGACAGCACCAATTGTACAGAGAAGTGTAATTCCTTCGGCAACAAAGATATTGATTGTCTTTGTTTGGTAAAGTGCCGCAAAGAAGTCTACAAATGCGTGGAATAGTATAGCGTATACTAGGAAGATATATTTCTTCTGTTTTACTGCGTATAAAACAAGCATTGTAAAGGCGATTTGAAGCACGAGTGCCATAATTCTTTCTACGCTACCAAGGAAGTATAAGTAGGCAGGTTGCTGAATTAACATGTCTTGTAAAATGCTGAGCTCGGGCTTTTGTTCAATCAGTCGAGAGAAGCTACCATCGTTAATAGAATTAGCAAAGATTAATGCTTGTAATGCAGAAAAACCGCCAATTAAAATAGATTCAATTCCGCCGTGACCAATTCCATAAGCGAAGCCATCTTTATATTCTAGATATTTTTTTAGTAAGAAGAAGAAGGCAACGAAGCGTCCTAATTCTTCAAAAATACCAGCAGTCAATCCGCCATAAATTGCGAAGGCAAACGGATTTTCTAAAAATGGAGCGATTGTTGGATTACCGCGCATAAATAGGTGGAATGGTGTTTCAAGAATTTGGGTAAATCCGATAAAGATAAGAACACCAATGCCGACCACTTTCCAATTAATATTATATTTTTTACGGAAATAAACGAGTACGATAATTGGGACCAGAATCGAGACAATGAGTTGAAAGATGATGCTGGCAATTACAGTATTTGAAACCATACTTTCACCGCTTTCTAATATATGTACATATCTATTATGCATGAAATACAGGAGAGATGAAACTTTTAGAAAGAAAATGAATTTACTTATTGACTCTAACGTTGCGTCATACTTTATCGTATGTACTAAGGGGGAGATACACATGACAATGAAGGTAAAAGAAGTAGCTGATTTAGTTGGAATTAGTGTGCGCACACTGCATCATTACGATGAAATTGGATTGTTAACCCCAGACGAGACGACAGAGTCTGGATATCGTCTGTATTCCAATGAAAATCTAGAGACATTGCAGCAAATTTTGTTTTTTAAAGAGCTTGGCTTCCCTTTGAAGAAAATTAAAGAAATTATCATGAGTCCATCATTTGATCGCGAAGAGGCACTACAGCTTCATAAGAAAATGCTTATTGAAAAGCGTGCCAGATTAGATAAGGTGATTGCGACGATTGATAAAACAATTCAGCATACAAAAGGAGAGATTGAAATGACGAACAAAGAGAAATTTGAAGGATTCGATTTCAGCCATAACCCATATGAAGAAGAAGCACGTGAAAAATGGGGAGACGCAGCTGTAGATAAAGCGAACGAATATGCAAAAGGTATGTCAAAAGAGAACCAAGAAGAGTTTAATACTATTTATAGAAATTTAGCGGTACTGAGACACGGTGCACCAGATTCTAAAGAGGCGCAGGGAGCAATCAAAGTATGGTACGATTACTTGCAAAACTTTAGTCACTATTCATTAGACGCTTTTAAGGGACTCGGTCAAATGTATGTCGCTGATGAGCGCTTCACGAAAAATATCGATAAGTTTGGCGAGGGGTTAGCGCAGTTTATGTGTGATGCGATGGAAGTTTATGCGGATCGTAATAAAAAGTAAAACAGGTGGAGATTTTCTCCACCTGTTTTACTTTTTAATCATATCATTCAAGGTCTGATCCCCCGTATTGTTCAAATGAGGATTTTTACTCATTTCACGTTTTAACATATCGAGGCTTTGCGTATATTCTGTATCATTTAATGCGCCAGATTGAAGGCCTTGAATTTGGGAAATCAACTTTTGGTCTGTTGATACATATGCTTTATAATAGCGAGGGACGATGGACAAGGCAGCTCTATATACTTGATCCGCTACAAGTTTCGGATCCGTTGTGTTTGCACGGTATACAACGAACACTTCATCATCAGTAACGAGTGTAGCAGCGTTTGTAACGTCAGGAAGTTTGACTGTCATGCTTGTAATCATTTCAGCGACTTTCTCGCGATTAATGGCCCCTACTTGTTTGTTAGATACTTCATGCTTTTGTTTAGAAGAATAACCGACTCTTGTGAGTCTTGTATTTGTATTTTCCGTATGATACATGTCGTTTTTATTGGAAACAAGAACACGGCTTCCTTCTTCACGTTCCATTTCAGCTTTGTTCGCTGATTGGCACCCTGCAAATAAGGAAATAGTGAGAAGGGAAAGTAAAATTTGTTTTTTCACGATGTATCACCTCCTTCTCCATAGCATGCACTAATTTTCAATTTTTTGTATTTGAAATTGTTGGTTGGTATGCTTTGTGATACGATAAAAAGAAGAATGCTTAGAGAGGAAGTTAATGATGGAGCAAAAGCAAGAGCAAGAGATTCATGCTACGGTGAGCATTAATAATGTTCAGTACGAAGTAATTAAAAACTTTCGTGACGGTTTTAGTGAAGAAGCATTTAAAGAGCGCTATGCAGAAATTTTAAATAAATATGATTATATCGTTGGAGACTGGGGATATGAGCAACTTAGACTGCGAGGATTCTTTGATGATAGTAACCAACGTGCGACATATGATACGAAAATTAGTACGTTAACGGAGTATTTATACGAGTACTGTAACTTCGGTTGTGCACACTTCGTATTACGAAAAGTGAAGAAATAAAAAAATCCTCTTACAATTGTAAGAGGATTTTTTACATATTCTCGCTTATAAACAAATCGAGATATGATCGCCTTCAGAAAGTATTGTATTTGGCTTCATTTGTTGTCCGTTCAATTGAATATCCCCATTTTTAATTTTATCTACAATGAGTGTACGGCTCCAGTCAGAAATATATGTGGATAAGGCCTTATCCATTCGGTGAGAACCAAAAATGAGGTCTAATACAATCGTGATTTCGGCTATGCCGTTTTCTTTATGTTGCATAATGGAAATAGTAGTACTTGTTTCCGTTTGATCTTGCTGGGTCATATCGACTGTTTCAACGTGATCAGTAAATGATTTATAAATACGCAGTTTTTGATTCCACGTATGATCTTTCGGACATTTATAAATAGCAAAGCGGTATATGTTTTTTCCATTGGCGTTATGCCTACGAATATTCGTATCAGTAAATAGGGTAGTACGTCCGCAATTTTTACAATACTTTTCGATTGTGTTTTGCTCGTTTTCATATAAACTCCAAGAAAGTTGTACTTTCTGCATTTTCCTTCACCTCTTATAGTAGTGGCAAAGAAACGTAATACAGCTATTTGGATGTCTTGTAGTATGAAGACATGAGAAAAAGACAAAAATAAAAGGAGGTTCCCCAAAGAGGAACCTCCGTAAACATCATACTACAGATGCAATACGTTCCTTTGTAATGGGAATGGGCAGACTACTCCCTTGAAAAAGCGTGGTGCTTTTTTGAGAGTAATGCTATCCAATTGCTGGTCCATTACAAAGTAAATGTTGGCATACGTAGATAACGTCCTTTCTATCCAAATAGATTTATTCTTCATTATAACATATAATACTGAAAATTCGAAATAATAAAGGCGAAAAAACACCAGCTAAAATAGCTGGTGCATACGATAAATTATATAAGTTCAAATAAAAATGAGCGTAACTCTTCTGCAATTTCTTCAGTCATAGAAAATGCGTGCTCTAAGTAGCCTGGTTCGTTTAAATCGTCAGCACCGATAATTGCAAATTTATTACTTTGCATATCAAGTACAATTGTTTTACCGTAATGACGATCGGAATATAAAAGCGCTAAATCATGACGCTCATTTTCTCCCATAAAGCTAACGAAACGAGTTTTTGTAGCGACAGTGTCGTCGTACAGAAAGAAACGTTCTTCCATACACATGGCTCCTTTTATTAAATATCTAAGTTTAAGTGTGGCTTATGATCTAAATGGTGATGCGTTTTAATGAATCGTACTGTTCTTGTTTTGTAACGCATTACGATAGAGTATGTTTCAGCTAAATCTCCGCCTAGGAATTTCACGCCGTCTAATAACTCACCAGCAGATACACCAGTTGCTGAGAAGATTGCATCATCACCAGATACTAAATCGTCTAACATAAGAAGTTGACGAGGATCTTCTAATCCCATTTCACGACAACGAGCTTCTTCTTCTTCGTTCATTGGAACTAAGCGAGCTTGCATTTCACCTTCAAGGCACTTTAATGCTGCTGCAGAAATAACACCTTCTGGAGCTCCGCCAATACCTACGAATAAGTCGATACCCGTTCCAGGTAGTGCTGTTGCGATTGACGCACCAACATCACCGTCACCAAATAATTTTACGCGTGCACCTTTTGCACGAACACGGTCAATAATATCTTGATGACGCTCACGTTCTTGAACGATAACTGTTAGATCACGAATCTTTTTATTGTTAGCTTCTGCTACAATTTCAATTGTTTTTTCAATTGGATCATCTAAGCTAATTTTACCAGCTGCTTTTGGACCAACCGCGATTTTTTCCATGTACATATCAGGAGCATGAAGAAGGTTCCCTTTGTCTGCGATTGCAATAACTGCCATTGCATTTGCAAGACCTTTTGCAACGATGTTTGTACCTTCTAATGGGTCAACGGCGATGTCTACTTCTGGACCGTTACCTGTTCCTAGTTCTTCACCAATATACAACATCGGTGCTTCATCAAGTTCTCCTTCACCGATTACAACTGTACCTGCCATGTTTACTGAATCAAACATATCACGCATTGCTGTAGTTGCTGCATCATCTGCTTCGTTCTTCTTTCCGCGGCCCATCCACTGTGCGGATGCTAATGCTGCTGCTTCTGTTACACGGACAATTTCTAGTGCGAGTTCACGTTCCAAGATTTCATTCCTCCAATTTCAAAAATCATACAAATATAACTATAACAAATAACGGAGAAAAGGTGAATTCGAAAAATTGTCGATTTTTTCAGAAGAAAGCGTTACAATTAAAATGTAAATGCTTTAATTTCCAGGTAGGTGACATTCATGTATTTTGTAGACAGAAAGAAAATAGAACAAATGCTAGTATGTTTAGAACGAGCAACAAGTACATTTCAAGAGAAAAAGATATATGAAACCGAGTTTGAATTTTACGCATTAGAGCGCATAGCCCATCTTATTATTGATACTGTATTAGATGTAGGAAATGCGATGATTGATGGATTTATTATGCGCGATCCAGGAAGCTATGAAGATATTATTGATATTTTAATGGATGAGCGAGTGATAAGTGAAGAAGATGGACAAGGGATGAAAGAAATTATCTTTCTTCGAAAAATGCTTACGCAAGATTATATTCAAATGAATCATGATGAATTATATAAGACGATTCAAAAACATATTGCAGTGGTAGAAAAATACCCAGCAAATATTCGCAGTTATTTAGAAAAGGAATTAGGACCTGTATCTGCATTTGTACCAGAATAATTATGCTTATAAGATCCCCAGAGAATGCCTTTTGGGGATCTTATATTGTATGTGAGAAAGAAAAGGGAGAAGGGTGAAGTATGGGGGAAGCACGTACTACGAAAGACGAGATTGTACAATTGTTGAAAGTAAAGGGAGAGCACACAGTAGCGGAACTAGCTGACGTTTTAGAGATTACAGAAATGGCAATCAGAAGACATTTAAGTAATCTTGAGAAAGATGGACTCATTTATTCTAAGATGGTAAGGCAACATGTCGGAAGACCAACTTATTTGTATGGATTAAGTGAAAAGGGAGAAGATACATTCCCGAAAGAGTATAAGCAATTTGCGATTGATATGCTAGAAGATTTAGCTCGGATGGGCGATGAAAAAATACTTCAATATGTTTTAAAAGAAAGAACGAAGCGTATGGAAGAACAGTTGCAAAAGCGAGTGAGTAATCAAAAGAATTTAGCATATAAAGTGCAAGAGATAGCAGCTATGCAAGAGAAAAATGGTTATATGGTTCAAATAAAGAGAGATGGAGAGAAATCTTTCGTAATTGAAAAACAAAACTGTCCGTTAAAAGAAATTGCAGAGAGATTCCCACAAGTATGTAAAGATGAAAAAGAGATGTATAAGCGTTTATTTACGAACGCAGATGTGAAAACGCTAGCAAACATGTGCGAGGGCGATTGTAGTTGTTCTTACCAAATAAAAGAGAAAAAATGAACGTTATGGGGCGCTTTAAGGTAAAGCGTTTTTTTCTTTTGGAAAAGCGGGTAATATAAGAGTGGTATGATAAGGTGAGAACGTTAGCATAAAAGGAGAGACATAATCGATGTATAAAGGTTACTTAATTGACTTAGACGGTACGATGTATCGCGGGGAAGAACAAATTGAAGAAGCAAGCGACTTCGTCAAAGCATTAGGAGAGCGCGGCATTCCATACTTATTCGTTACGAATAACTCAACTCGCAAACCAGAACAAGTGGCAGAAAAGCTTGTTCGTTTCGATATTCCAGCGAAAGCGGAGCAAGTATTCACAACGAGTATGGCGACTGCGAACTTCATTTATGAACGTAAACAAGATGCAACTGTATATATGATTGGTGAAGAAGGCTTACACGATGCACTTGTGGAAAAAGGATTTGAACTTGTGGATGAAAATCCTGATTTCGTTGTTGTTGGTTTAGATCGTGACATCACATATGAAAAATTAGCAAAAGCGTGTCTTGCTGTGCGTAACGGCGCGACGTTTATTTCTACAAATGGAGACATTGCCATTCCGACTGAGCGCGGATTGTTACCAGGTAACGGCTCATTAACATCAGTTGTAGCAGTATCAACAGGTGTGGATCCAATCTTTATCGGAAAACCAGAATCAATCATTATGGAACAAGCTTTAAAAGTTCTTGGCATAGAAAAAAATGAAGCATTAATGGTTGGGGATAACTATGATACAGACATTTTAGCAGGAATAAATGCTGGCATGCATACGCTTCTTGTCCACACTGGAGTCACAACTGTGGAGAAGTTAACAGAATATGAAGTACAACCAACGCAAGTTGTGCATAACTTGACGGAGTGGATTGAGAAGATGTAATGAAAAACAGGTAACCGAAGAGGTTACCTGTTTTTTTTATTAAAACGCACGATTCACAACATCTTTAACTTCTTCAAGATATTGTTTACGCACACCATCATCCACAGAAGGAACACTCGTATAGAATGTGTGCTCAATTGTTTCAATGCCTGTAAATTCAAAAATACCAACATCTGCTGTTTTCTTCATTGCGTCAAACATCCCGCCTGCTGTGTATGCCTCTTTTGTATTACCCATTGTAGATAATAACAATCCTTTTTTACCGCTTAATAACTTTTCAATGCCGTTTTCACCGTAAGCATAAGCGAATCCATGGCTAAATACACGGTCAACGTATCCTTTTAAAATAGCAGGAAGTCCCGCCCACCAAACTGGATAAATGAATGTAATGCTATCAGCCCAAGAGATATGCTCTTGCTCTTCTTTAATATCTTCTGGTGTGTTTCCTTGAGAAAATGAGATGAAATCGGAAGCGCTTAATACTGGATTGAAGTTTAATTCGTATAGATCGCGAACGCGTACTTCATGACCTTTTTCTTCTAATTCACTTTTTACCGTTTCTAAAATTGCATGGTTGAAGCTTTCTGGATTTGGGTGTGCATAAACGATTACATGTTTCATTGTTCTTCCTCCTATTTTGTGGATATGTGAATAGTTATTTGTATATATGTAACCATTATGGTTACTCCTTTTATGGAAGTCAAGTAATACATATGTATAAAAAGACGCTCAAAAATCGCCTTTTTATACCCCGCTCATACAAAGTACAAAGAAGACAAATAAAATAATGACAAGACCAATGCCGAAGTTAAATACGAGAGTGCTATCCATATATGTAGCCTCCTTGTTTGAAAGTAAAAAGCACTCTAGTTAAGAGTGCTTTTTTATTTTGAATCTACTTTATAACTTTTAGAAAGTGATTCATGCTTGTAATGATTTACATTATTTTATGTATTTATACTTTGAAATGAGTAAGTCCTTGTTGGATATAGAAAAAAAGACACTCTTTCGAGTGTCTTTTAAGATGACAAAATGTGCCAATTGCTTGAGGTTGATAAGACGCTAATTTCCGTGTTAGCGCCTTTTCTTTAATCAAGAAGTGTAGCAACAGCGATTCAAATAAATTGTACCATTTGTTTAATTGTGGTGCGTATGCAATTGTGCATATTTTAATCATGAGGTAGGTAATGAACTGTGAATAATTTGAAGTGATTTATTTACGATTTCTTCTGCGGCATATATGCCGATTGCGTCTGTTTTTAAAATATAGGATTGTAAGTTATCATGCATTGCTCCTAACTCACCATGAAGTGGTGCGAAGGCATGGTTCGCCTTTTCAAGCATGCATAAATCAAGTAAAGAATCCCCAGCTGTAATAATCGTATCTATTTGCAAAATTTCTTTTATATATTGCACGGCATCCCATTTGTTAATTGGTTTTGGTACAAAGTATAGCTTCCTACCTTGAAGTGAATAATTCCAGCCTTGTTTGTCTAACCAGGAAGTGAAGGATGATAATTCATCATAAGGAATGTTCTCCCGCTTAATGATGCAATAATGGAATAGATCATCGGCTGTTTTTTGTGATATAACCCAATCTTTATGAGCAATTTGTCCAAATTCCTTTAGTATGTCGTTTCTCTCTATACATTCAACCGATAGTCTTTCTTTTACTGTCCTGTTCCAAGTACCATCTTGTTTACCGTTATGAAGGATATTACCGCCGTTACTTGTAATGGCGTATTCGGGAATGATTTCGTTTTGGAATAAAGTAATACGCTGAAACTGCTCAATAGTTCTTGTTGTAACTGGGATGAAATGTGAGTGCAGTTGTAATTTTTTTAGTAGTGAAATGGTTTTATGTGATATGAAAGAAATTTCTTTCCCATCTAAAGTTTCAATGAGTTGAATTGATTCATCTTCTATAGGGGCACGAAACGATTTCCGGGAATAAATAAGCGTTTGATCAAGATCACTGGCGAAAATCATAACGTTTCCCTCCTAAGAGGCTTAATGAGCCCGCAACATGAATAAGTCATATTCTCATAGATTTCAATAGGGACATTCTTTTCTTTAGCGAGAAGTAAAATATGCTTTAAATCGGGATTGTTTTGCTTACATATTAAAATTTTCCACGGTATTCTCCGGAGTAATACGCGAGTTGTTTCGCCGACTCCTGGTTTGATTAAGTTAATATCGTCAATTTCAAAGTGACTTTGGATAGACTGTATATCTTTTAATCCTTGCCAAGAGGGATCAGTGTAAGTTGAAGTAATATAACGTAATTGATTATCTATATGAGAATGAACAGAAGGGAATAAATCTGTCACCTCATCAACGAAGAAATTTGATAAGTCTTCTTGTTCTAGCTCTTTATAATATTTAACACCATGAAAATCATTTGGACCAATATAGGTATCATTTAGTACAGTGCGGCTAATGAGTCCAGAGACGGTTGCATTTAAGCAAGCGCTAGGAATAAGAAAATCTTCACGTGTACCGTAAATTGAAGTACAGTAACCGGGATCAGCAAGCACAGCCATACAATGAGAAATGTGTGTATTATTTCGTTCGTTAAATGTGTGTACTGCATATTCTAATTCTTTTTTTATTGCACCTTTCCCAGTCCATCCATCAATGAATTGAATTGTTTCTTTAGGGTGATGTTCCAAAATATAATGGAGTGCATTTTCATCAATACCGCGTCCGCGAACAATAGAAATACAATAGTGAGGTACATCAAGGTTGTATTGATAGCGTATGTAGCGTTTTATAAGAATGCCAATAGGTGTACCAGCACGAGCTAATGAAACGAGGACAAGGTTAGTTCCTTTAGTCTGTATAATTTGTTCGGCGACAACTCCAACAGCGATGGCTAGTTTGTGTTTGTATTGTTGCAGAGAAGAAAAGAATAAATCCATATACGCTTTAGATGGTTTATATTCCATTGGTAACATTTCAGAATAATGTGTGCCAGCTTGAATTGCTTGTTCTCTAGTTTCTGTGGAACTTTCTTTCATTAAATCACTAATATCTTTTAATAGAAAAATAGCATCATTTGGATCATAACTACTAATGTGAGAATTTACTTTTACCATAATTATCAACCTTCCTTTTCTATGCTATTTGAAAATGAGACGATATGAATAAAAGGAATAACTGTTTGTAACTGCTTTAGAAGAGGAGATAGGGCTTCTTCTCCTAAATCACGTTCAATAAAAACAAATACTTCATCGTAATCATGAGGTGAAATATTATAAAAGTAATTTGTAATAGTAGAATCTTCAGGACTTGGATATGAGAAATGATTATGAATGGCGTAGTTCACATCATTTGAAACAGGATGGATAGGGCTTCTTGTTGTAGATTGATATAAAATATTATCACCCATTTCAGCAGCAATTTTCATTGGGATATACATAAATTCACCCGTTCCGAGGCAGAGTGTTCGTTTTCCAATTCTTTCTCTTTTTAAAGTTTTTCCTGCTTCTTGAGCGAAAGAATGAATGTGCTGTTGTTCATATGCTGAAATGCCAAATCGCCCAGTATATTTTATATAATTTGATGTATAGGGTAATTTTGGGCAGGTAAGGGTATGTTTTTTGAAATCAGGTTTTGTTTCTTCAATTTGAATATCTGTTTTGGCAATATTCAATGGTTGGCCAGTTGTATGAATACTGCCTTCTAATAAAGAAATAACATGAATCTTAATTTGAAGTTCGTCTTCTAATTGTTTAAATTGTCTTCTATTAGTATGAGAACGCCAGTCTAATAAAGAAGCAATAATATATTCTTCTCGTGGGAATTTATTTTGAATCGATCTAATAATATTTAATGCTGTTTTTCCTGTTGTCATCTCATCATCTACGAGAACAATAGGATTGCTGTTTTGAAAAAAGCTTTCATCCACATAACAACGGTGCGATGTTGCATGAGAATGTTCTTCCTCAAATGTAATGACAGATTCTAGGTGGGGTATCGATTCCCTAGTTGTATGTACATACTTTGCATTTTGAAAGCATTGAAACATAGAATGACCAAGTGCTGTCGCTGTCTCAGCGAATCCGATGAACAAAACTTCTTCTTGCAGAGGATATTGATAACGAAATACTTCCTCTGGGATTTCATGAATTTCTAATGAAATGAGATTTAAAATTTCTTTTTGAAATGGATGAGAAGTATTATGTAGCATTTCCATATATCTTGCAGCGAGAGCAAATCCACTTGATAGAGAGACTGCAGGTTTAATAGGAAGATGCTTTCCAAGGATTGTACTCACAAATAAAAAACTACGTTTCTTATTTATTCTAGCAGCCATTTGAAAAAGATTGTCTAGCGCTAAGTTATATGGATTATCACGTACTTCTACATGAACTTGTATATTATTTAAAACGTTATACGTGTTGCTTTGCGTTTGTAATAAGGAGATCGGTGAATTGTTTGTTTTCATGTAGCACCCCATAAATATTAGATTTTAAAATGGTTTTGCGAGCCCAGCCATAATGCGGCTTTACTTCATTCATTTTGTTAGAAAAACTGCTTTTTAGCACTCCATTATACGTATCTGCATTTTGTAAAATTGACCTCGCATCTAAATAATCTTCCATTGTGACAATGTGCATTGCCTGTACAACTTTAATATGAGATGGGTGAATAACTGTCTTTCCGATTAAGCCATTTGCATGGTCAAGTGATACCTCTTGAATGAGCCCTTCTTCATGATCATTAGAAAAATATTCCCATACACATCCTGAAATAATATATTCATTTGTTGCCCTTGAGAAAACGTTAATAATGTCTGAAATACAATCACGGACAACAGTAATATGATAGATAGGTGTGTATTTATTGCGCCGAATACTAAATATACTTGAAAAATCAGTAGCACCAATACGTACATTTAAGATGTAATCGTGATAAGAATCTAGTAAATCTTTTATTTGTAATAATGATTCTGCCCGTGTTTCCTTATACATAATTTCTGGTGATTCTAAAATCGGCATGCCATATAGCGATAATGAGTATAACTCGTTTATACATGCAAGCTGATCGATATAAGTCTTTCCGTTAATCGGTGTGAATTTTGGAAAGACAAAACCACATAAACAATGAACAGCACTACCTAATTCAGTAACAATTGTCTTCATTTGACTTGGCTGTCGAACTCTAATAAAAAGAAGTGGGATGTCTGCTTGATTTAGTATGTTGGCACTGACTAAGTTGGCTATTTGCTGTATTTGAACGACGATGTTTTGCTCTGCAAGTTTTACTTCTTCATCGCTGATAGCGTCCTCTAGACAAAGAATAATTGAGGTAGCATCCACATGTTTCTTTCTAATTATATCTTCCGCAATCGTTTCTTTCGTGCCAGGAGTATATAGTGTAGCGCCTAGTGCGTAAGCTAGTTGTTCTTTTCCTATATTTTTTGAAAAACTAAGAGGTTCTTTATAGAAAAAATTTTGCCGTTCTTCTGAGGAGAGATAAGAAAAGTAATTCAAATTGTCACCACCTTATTTGTAATGATTCTGTTTAATCGTAACATAATAAGAAAAATCTTCCATAAAATGAAGCGAGAAATTAAAAAAATATATTGAGAAAGATGAATTATAAGATGAATATCGAATATTGTTAATAGAAATATAATAGGGGGAAAGAGAAAGTGGATATACATAAGTTAACAGAGGAAGAAGCAAATGAGATAAATACGTGGGCGTACGAGGAACCATATAATTTATATAGTTTTTCAGGCGAGAAAGAAGTAATAAGAGAATTATTAGATGGAACTTATTATGGCTGTTGTAACGATCAAGAAGAGTTCATCGGCTATTTTTGTTTTGGAGAAAATGCACAAGTACCAGGTGGAAGAGATGCTAATTTATATGGTGGAGAAGATGTGATTGATATCGGACTTGGCATGAAGCCAGATTTAACAGGGAAGGGAATGGGAGAAATGTTTTTTCAAGCTGGAATAGCGTTTGCTGCTAAGGAATTTAATTCGAAGATGTTTCGATTAAGTGTAGCAACATTTAATACAAGAGCGATTACGTTATATAAAAATATCGGATTTAAGCAAGGGTCTATTTTTTTGAGTCGTGGAAGAGAATTTATGCTTATGGAATACGAAAGACCGTCAGCATGAAACTGACGGTCTAGAAAACATTATTATTCCGAGTGATCAGCTCGGTGCGCTAAACGGCTTGAGGCAGCGGCAGCAATTCCGCCAACGATATCGTCAAGGAACGTGTGCACTTTTCCAGTTGATTTATCATTTAAGTATTCTAAAATACCAGGTTTTAATTTATCGATATATCCAAAGTTCGTGAAACCGATAGATCCGTATACATTCACGATAGAAAGTGCGATAACTTCATCAATTCCGTATAAGCCTTCATCACGTTTTACGATATCTTGTAACGGCTCACTTAGCATTCCTTTTTCAGCAAGAACATCGAGTTCGATACCTGTAATCAGTGCGTTTTGTACTTCACGTTTTGATAGTACACGTTCTACATTATAACGGCATTCTGACATCTCTAAATTTGGATGATATTTTTTTTGAAGAAAATGAACAAGTTCAGCAATATCGTCAATTGTTACACCGCGTTCTTGTAATAGTTGTAATGCTCTTTCTTGTAGTTGATTTGATTCTTTCATGTTTATCACCTTTTTTTCTTTTTAGTATTTGTATACGTTTCGTTGCTTTATCATGTGCATAGGAATGAAAGGCGAGCACAAGCTCATATATATAAAGAAAAACCATAGGTGGCGACTGCGATGATTCAGCATATTTATGAGCATTATCACATGCATGTTAAAGAATTAATCCCCCTTGGCCCCTATAAAAGCTTTTGGATTCGCAACAAAATTTATGTACTTGTTCCAATTGGAGAAATGGAGGAAGAAGTACTTGTAGAGATGAAAAAGCTCAGTGATTATATGAACCAGCAAGGGGATATAACTGTAGCGACTTTCGTTCCGACTATACACGGCTACTATGTAAGTGAGATAGAAGAACAAAATTACTGCTTATTAAAAGGTATGCGCACGTTAGAACGACATGCTATGTCATTAGGAAGTGAGCTTTCTATATTCCATAAACGAGGTGCATTCTTTCCAGAAGAAATTGAGCAATTAAGCCGTATTGGTGAATGGAAAGCGTTATGGGAAAAAAGGCTCGATCAATTAGAAAAGTTTTGGCAATCACAAGTGATGAACCACCCTTCAGATGTATTCGATCAATTGTTTATTGAATCCTTCCCGTATTACTTAGGAGTTGCAGAAAATGCAATTCAATATGTTGTCGATACAGAAATGGATGATACGCCGCAACTAACGGATGCAGCAACAATTTGCCAAGAACGATTCACACCTTTATTATGGCATCAAACGAAGCGGCTCAAACTTCCTTTTGATTGGGTGTATGATCACCCAACTCGAGATATGGCAGAATTAATTCGCTATATGATGATAGAAAAAAAGAAAGACTGGGAGCAAACAATAATTCAATTTGTTACAGATTATGAACGTAATTATTCGCTATCCTCATTTGGCTGGCGCTTATTATTTGCAAGGCTCTTGTTCCCGCTGCACTATTTTGAAACGGTCGAACGATATTACCAAACTGGAAACGAAGAACAAAAAAGCATATATAGAGATCGCTTAGAAGCCATTTTACACGATGTGAACCGCTCAGAGCAATTTATGAAGCATTTTTATGGCTCACTTCGTTTACCAGTAGATAAGCTTGGGATTAGAAAATTAGATTGGCTATCTTAAACGTATAAAAAAGAGACCGCTGGAGGTCTCTTTTTTATACCACAATTTTATGTAATACATTATGCCCCTACCTGTTGATCTGTACATATATTTAAAACGAATTGATGTTTTTCGAGTTTTTCATTTACTTTACCCAATAATTCTTGCTGGATTTCTTTAAATAAAAATTGATAGCTTGTATTCCATGTTGGTATAACGGATGAAAGGCCTAATAAATACTCTTTTTTCTTTTCTAGTTCTTGAATTGTTAAAAAAGTGTTCCCCATTTTTGGCATGTGTCATCCCCCTATGTTTTCTTACTGTATATGTGTGAACGATTCACTATATAGTATTAATTATCGCATTTTTTGAGAAGGATTTCCAATTTTGTTTTATGATGTTAACGGATAAATGTGATTTGAATAAAAAAAGGAGACCAAATTTGGTCTCCTTTTAGAAGGCGATTCTGAACGAGCCGCTTCCGCTTTTAATTATCCAGCTCCAGCGGCTAAAATGTTCGGTGGCTTCGCTTCTTCCGCCGAGGCAAAAAGCGCCTCTATGTCAGAAGCTCCATCCTCCTTACATTTTGAACGAGCCGCTTCTGCTTTTAATTATCCAGCTCCAACGGCTAGAACAGTCGGCCATTTCGCGCCTTCCTGTGAGGCAAAAAGCGCCTCTTCGTCAGGAGCTCCAATGACCTCCTGTTCTGAACGAGCCGCTTCCGCTTTTAGATTAAAATACTTGTTCTACTTCGATAACGCCTGGTACTTCTTCAAGTAACGCGCGCTCGATACCAGCTTTTAGTGTGATTGTAGAACTTGGGCAGCTTCCGCATGCACCCATAAGGCGTAGTTTTACGATACCTTCTTCAATGTCTACTAATTCAACGTCTCCGCCATCGCGAAGTAAGAATGGACGTAATTTATCTAATACTTCTAATACTTGTTCTTGCATATGTGGGTTTTCCATTTTTATCGACTCCTTTCATCAGTTTTATTATAATCAAGATAGAGGGGAAAATCTATTTTTTCTCTTCTTGTTTTATTGTCGAAATATTGTATCATGTTTTTTCAGTATAGGGGTATGGAATAAGTTTGTAAAATGATGTGCTTATGTAATAAGACATCTGAATATACTGTTGGAACAAGAAGTGGGGGAGAAGAAATGGTTAATGTGCAAGTGTATGGGACGAAAGTAATTTGTGCGAGCTGCGTCGGAATGCCATCTTCAACAGAAACGTTTGAATGGTTACAAGCGGCAATTGGTCGTAAATATGAAGGACAAGAAAATAAATTTAATTTCGAGTATATTGATTTTCAAGAAGAACAAGAAGATGAAGATAAGAAAGCATTCGCTGAGCGCGTAGTGGAAGAAGATTTATTTTATCCGGTCGTTCTTATAAATGGAGAAATTGTTGGAGAAGGAAATCCTCGCTTGAAGGATGTTTACGAAGAAATCGAGAAATATTTATAAAACAAGAAGTCTTTGCGAATTTGCAAAGGCTTTTTTTATTGGAGGGATAGATGTGAAAAATGGAGTGAAGCATGCGTTACCAACGGAAGTACAACAGTTAATGGAGCGGTACACAGTAGAATTAAAAGAAATTTTTTTAGATGAAAAAATAGTCGGGGTATATATTTACGGATCCATCGCACTAGGTGCATTTCATAAGGAAACGAGTGATGTTGATTTTGTTACAGTGATAAATGATTCCGTGAATGAAGCTGAAAAACAGCAGATTGTGGAACTACATAAGAAGCTTAGTGATAATACACTAGGTAAAAGAATGGATGGTATGTATATTCCGCTTGTTGATTTAGGGAAATACAATGATGAAATAAACGAGTATGTGTATTGTGCAGATGGTAAAGCTAATGTTGGTCATTGGGACATTAATGCGGTCACATGGTGGACGTTGAAAAATCAAGGCATTACAGTTACCGGAAAAGAAGCAGAAGATCTTCCGTTGCAAATACAATGGAATGATGTAGTAAATACGATGAAATATAACGTAGAACAGTACTGGAGTGAAAAGGCGAAGAAGCCATATTTATTTTTTATAGAAGATTGGATAGAATCAGCTGTCGTTACGATGGGACGTATTTTATATACACTAGATTATAAAACAATCGTTTCAAAAGATAGAGGATTGCAATACTTGTTAGAAAGTTCAGCGGAAGAATGGGAGCTTTTATTAAAAGAAGTAGAGCGAATACGGCACAATCCAAAAGAAAAGCGAATGCTCTCAAGGTGGAGAAGGGCAGATATGACGAAGAGGTACTTACTGCATTTAATTGAGACGTGTAGAGAGAAATGGTAGGGACGAAAATGGACAATACAGTGGGGTGTATTGTCTTTTTTTATGTTGAATTTGGTATATAATGGTTTAAAAAGTTTAATTATACTGGAGGGGATAGGATGAATATAGAATTAGCTACATATGAAGAAAAGAATGAACAAATGAGTATGCGCCAAGTAATTAGCATTCTATTAATTATTTTTGGGGTCATGCATGGAATTGGTTTTTTGAACCTTTTATATGATTCTTCCTTATACCCATGGTATGTAGATTATCTTATTCCACCTTTCACGTTTTGTATGATTTTATTAAATGTATGCACCGGCAAGAAATTGCTGCTTACATTTAATAAAATCATTACAATTCAATAATTTTAAATACTATGTAACGATAGTAATGACAGCGATTGTAATGCTTATATATCTTGCAATATTAAATTTAGTTCTACCACATGGGCTTGGGGTGGACGAATCTAATATAGTAATAGAGCCTACTAAAAGTGAAATCATTTTATACGTAGTTGTACTCACCGTTTTTGCACCGATTTGGGAAGAGCTTTTATTTCGAGGGATACTTTTTAAGAAATTATCTCAGCGTTTTTCTACACTTACTAGTATCGTTATAAGTGCTTTTATATTTACTTTAGGCCATCCCCTTACAGTGGGTAGTCTTTTATATATTTTTGGTATGGGTATATGTTTAGCATACACATATAAGAAAACGAAGAATTTACTCGTTCCAATTGGGATTCATTTATTAAATAATTCGTTTTATTTATTATTGAATTTTCAACTATAAAAAGACGCCTTTTTGAAAAGGGCGTCTTTCGTATTTTGTAGTAAGTAGAAAGGGTTTTACACTCATTGTGTAGAGGCAAGGTAATACAAAATATAAATAGTTTCATGTGAAACATTTTTATTATCAAATATACAAAATGATTAACTTAGTGTATTAAACGTATCATTCATAAGTATTCTAATATATTTAAAAGTAAAATGAAATAAGAAACAGATAATTGTCGGAATATATTCGATTTCCGTTCATTTTTATGAAATATGTGTACTTTTTGTTAGATTCCTTTATTTTGTACATATANNTATATGTACAAAATAAAGGATGATGTACGTGAAGGACACTGTTTTACAAGAAACAATTTCTCAGCAAGAATTACATAAAGTTGTTCAAAAAAATACAGCTTATTATGATTTTAAGTGGGGTAAAGTAGAAAATCCTGCGCAAGGGAATACATGGAATTGGGTAGCCTTTTTCTTCCCAACCTTTTGGTTAGCTTATCGTAAAATGTATAAGTTATTTATTATATTTGCGTTATTGGCTATACCTAGTATAGTTATACCCCCTTTTATAGATATTCCAGATGGGATTTATGTAACATTTAGTTTAGCTCTTCAATTAGGAATGATGATATTTACTGGATGGCAAGGAAACCGTTTATATTATAAGCATGCTGTTCGTGTTTTTCGTAAGGGAGAAGATGCGTCTGATCATGAGAAGGCGTATTTCTTACAATCAAAGGGCGGCGTTAGTGTAGCTGGTATGATTGGTTTACAGATTATAGTCGGGATTGTGTTTGGTTTAGCTGCGTTAGGGCTGTCCTTTTTACCAACTGAGCCGAATATTAAAAACGTTGTTCGTTCAAGTGATGAAGGGGTTACTTTAGAGATTATGACTGATAATCCAACTTGGAAGTTTGTGAAGAAAGAAAAAGAGTATGACGTAGTAGAGTTTACTGGTTATGATTATACAGAGAAGAAAAATGTGAAAATTAAATTTGCTGTTTATTTCGATGAAGATTATTTCGAGTGGCAAGAGGTATATGAAAATAATAAGAAGTTAAGTGAAGAAGAAGTAGAAGAATATCAAATTTATATTGAAGAAAATAATTGGGGTTTCTAGAGGGAACTCGTTCATTTTGAAAAGAAGAATCTTGTGAAGATTCTTCTTTTGTTTATTAGGGGAGAGAGAAATGATTTCAGCATTAATAGAAGCTCTAATAGGATCTATTAGTTTAAGTACGGGTTTACACACGAAAAAGATTGATGCTAACATACTTTACTTGCAGCAGTATGAGTGGTTTTGAATGATGTATGAAGACGAGAAGTATCGAAAGTTATTTATTACGAACTACAAAGTTCGCTCATATTTACAAAGTAAGCTGAGAGTTCGATTGCTGGTAAAAAATAAAAATGCACAACGAAGATTTTTAAAATTAGTAGAAGAGCAAATGGAAAAAAGGCATACGAATTGAAATTTTGTAAAATACAATAAAAAATGAGAATTTGAGGTAGGGTTGTCAATAACGTGAGACTATGGCACTATAAAGAAATGCTATACAAATTTTATTTATCGAGATGTAAACATCAATTTTGATTTTTACGTATAAATAATGAACGGAGGAAATGAATTTATGGCTACTTTACCAAATTGTCCAAAATGTAATTCAGAATATACGTATGAGGATGGCGTTCTTTTCGTATGTCCAGAATGTGCTCATGAGTGGGGCCAAGACGCAGAAGCTGAAAATAATGATGGTGCAAAAGTTGTAAAAGATGCGAACGGAAACGTTCTTCAAGATGGCGACGCTGTTACTGTTATTAAAGATTTAAAAGTAAAAGGAACTTCTTCAGTTGTGAAGATCGGTACGAAAGTAAAGAGTATCCGTCTAGTTGATGGCGATCACGATATCGATTGTAAAATCGACGGTTTCGGAGCTATGAAGTTAAAATCACAGTTCGTTAAGAAGGCGTAAGACAATAAAAAGAGGGGGCGAATAGCCTCCTCTTTTTATTATGTCACTTTTTGTCGGTAAATCGATATTTCGTGCAAAATCGTTGATATATTCTAAGTTATGATAGATATATTTGAAAAATCGTTGATATATTGCAAGTTATGATAGATATATTGAAAAAATCGTTGATATAATTTCACTCACCGAGAACAGGGCATCATTTACTGAGCGAAAGTTACGATTCACTTCGCATCATAGTCAACCTCTTTCAACTGACATCGCTTATTAAAGAACGTTTTATATCCAAGCTGTAAAAAGATAATGACAGCGAAAGCGGTACTTCCTGAAATACCGAGTATGATAGCGATTTGATATTGAATGGCTGTGAATGGTGATACACCGGATAATATTTGACCAGTCATCATGCCTGGTAAGCTTATAATTCCCATTCCGACCATAGAATTAATTGTTGGTAAAATAGCAGAATCAAAAGCGTCTCGAATGAGCGGAGCAGCTGCTTCTTTCGGTGTTGCGCCGAGCATAAGTGCACCTTCAATTTGACCTCTTTGCGATTTCATATTGTTTAAGAACGTATTTGCGCCGAGAGAAACACCAGTCATGGCATTACCGACTAACATTCCCGTAATAGGGACGATATATTGCGGAGCATACCAAGGGTCATGACCGATAATAACAAAGATAAATAGTAGAAGTGGCCCAATTGATCCAGCGACCATGGAAAGGGCGGCTACTCGTTTTAATTCTTTAGACATTGGGATATTAACTCGTTTATAAATATTAAAAATTGCAAAGGTAGTAATAGAAGTAATGAGAGCAATTGTATAAAATGGATTACTGTTTTCAAATACGTATGTAAGGACATATGCAACAAGTACGAGCTGAATCGTCATACGGAATGTTGCGAGCGCGATTTGTTTTTCACGAGGTATTCCTTTTAATTTTACAAGTCCAATTAAGATAAGGATAAAAATATAGGCAGCCGCCAGTTGCCAAATTTGGAGTTCAATAACGCCCTTCAATAGAGAGCACTTCCTTTCTAGTTGCACCGTTTGTTTTACTAATTTCAATAATGTCGTCTGCAATTTCTTTTGGAAGTTGTTGCGAGTGTGTGATGAAGATAACTGTTTTTTTCTTTTTTCGTGCTAGTTCAGTAAATTGTTTCATAACGCGGCGTTCTGTATCATTGTCTAGTGCTGAAGTGGGTTCATCTAATAAATAGACAGGCGGATCCATAAGTACAATACGAGCAAAGGCAAGTCTTTGTTTTTCACCGCCGGATAATGAGGAGGCGCTATCTTCTAATTGCTTGTCTAAGCTAACGGTTTGTAATGCACTCCGCAGGGCATCATCATTTGGAAATGTTTTTTCAGAAAGACGAAGTCCCGTTAATAGGTTTTCTTTAACGGTTCCATCAAAAATAGGTGGAGTTTGCCCAAGCATAACTACGTCACGACGTAATTGAATAGGCGGATAATCAGAAATTAACTTTCCGTTATATTCAATTGTACCGGATGTTGGAGATTGTAAATCGTTTAACATGCGAAGCAATGTGCTTTTTCCACTTCCACTTTCACCGATAATGCAAGTGATTTTTTCATTTTGAATCTGTAAATAAGGAATGTGTAGGATATCTTTATATATAACGTCTTTTAATATAAACATAAATCGCTCCTTTCTGATTCTATTTATATCGTATCAAAAAAGGGAGGATAAGGGTTATAAAGAGCAACGTTTTTTCTTCATCTTGAGTTTTATTAATAAGTTAAGTAAACGATCTAATTCTTGGCTGAAAGAAATCACTTTATTATGAGTTAATCCGTATCGTTCAACGAGATAGATTAACTCTTTCTTTTTCGCTTCTATTCGATTGTTTAGTTTCGATAAGTTCATAAGTTGAATGTAATGCCTCCTACAAAAGTATTTATCACATAAAAAATAAGACCGAATGAATTCGGTCTTAAAGGAAATAATAAGACAACTTACAAATAGCATACACTGTTTATCAATAGTTTTTAATATGAAAATGAAAAATAAATCATTATACATATTGAGAAAGATGTGTCTGATAATTTTTAAAAACTGATGCAAAGAGGCTGTCTACATAGTAGACAGCCTGTAAGATATTAACCCTTATGATATTTGTACATCCAAAGTAGACCGGATTTTAATAATCTTGGTACACGTCCCATTAATGGTTGGTTTGCAAGTAAACCGAAGCCATGCTTCTTACCAAGAGAGCCGAGAACACCTTTTAATTTGATTACAGGTAGTTCGTCAGGAAGTGGTTCATTGTTCCAACGTTTTAATAATATTTGGACAATTTGCTCTCCTTGACCTTCAGCAAGTTGGGCAGATGGAGCGTGTGGAAGTGCTGCGCAATCTCCTACAACATACACGTGCTCGTTATTTGGAATATTATGATATTTAGTTAAGACAACCCGTCCGCTACCATCTTGTTCAACTGGAAGGTTTCGAACAACTTCATTTGCTTGAATACCAGCTGTCCAGACGATTGCATCACATTCAAGTGGTTCATCGTGGTTATACACAATATTTGGTTCCACTTTTGTAATGTTAGAGTTTCTTATAATAGTAACTTTATGTTTTACGAACCATTCTTCTACGTATCTACTTAATTTCTCTGGATACGGGAATAAAATTCTATCTTTTCGATCAAATAAATAGATTTTTAAATCAGAACGGCTTTCGCGAAGTTCACTGGCAACTTCCACACCACTTAAGCCAGCGCCAACGACAGCTACTGTTGCATTTGGTTCTAGACTATTTAATTGTTCATATGTCTTACGTGTTTGTTCAATCGATTGTAGGCTATGTGTATATTCTTTCGCCCCAGGAACGTTATGATATTTATCCTCACAGCCAAGACCGATAATTAAATCATCATATTGGATCGCTTCGCCGCCATCGAGATGAACAGCTTTTTCTTCGAGATCAATATTTGTTATTGTGCCGTATTGAATATTGAGGCGTGGGTGCTCGGGAAACGGTATACGAATATGTGTTTCTGAAATAGTACCCGCAACTAATGCATAATATTCAGTTTTGAAGCAATGATATGGTACTTTGTCGATTAATGTCACTTGTACATCATCTGGAAGTTGGTTGCTTGGAAGTAGCCTTTGTAGAATTCTCATTCCACCGTAGCCGCCACCTAGTATTACGAGGTGTTTCATGATGGATTACCCCTTTTCTGTTGAAATATCCCCTAATCATAAAATTTTATATTAATAAAATATTTTGACTTTACTCAATCAAATTATATCGAATTTGTGAACAAATAACAATGCATGAATGAATACTCTGTTGTACAATAAGAAGAAAAGTAAAGTAAACTGTTTTGCCTTTTTAGTTACTATTTTATTGCAAGTAGCATGTTATATAAAATAAAACCATCTACTTTGAAGTGAAATAGTGAAGTAACTAAATAGTTTAGGATGTATAACGAAAACAACAAGAGACAGCTTAGTTTTCTTCTTATAGATGAAGTCAGAAGGTAATTTGTTTTGTAGTACAGGGGGGAGAATTTTGATTAAACCATTAATTGAATTTTGTGTAGGTAACCTTGCAAGTGGTTCACAAGCAGCTTTAGAGAAATTAGAAAAAGATCCGAATTTAGATGTAATGGAGTATGGTTGTTTAGGATATTGTGGCATTTGTTTTGAAGGACCGTTTGCACTTGTAAATGGTGAAGTTGTACAAGGTGCTACAGTAGAAGAACTGGTCAATAATGTATATGATTATTTGGATGAAAATCCAATGTTTTAAGGTGTTGCAATCAGCAGCACCTTTTTCATTAGATAAAATGTTATTTCGTAGGGTAGTTTAATACTATAGATAAATAAAAAAAGGCCCTTTTTAGAAGGGCTTTTTTCTTACACAATGTGTGTAAGAGTGGCTCATCGCCAAACGTTGTCAAATATGAGAAACGGGGGACATTCATATTGTGTTCTAAAAGCATGCATTCTATACTTAAAATAACAAATTATTTTTGGAGTGAATATAAATGAGCCAATTTTCTTTTACAAAAATGCATGGTCTTGGCAATAGTTATATATATGTAAATATGTTTGAAGAACAAATTCCTGAAGAAGATTTAGTTCTTGTGGCGGAAAAGGTTTCAAATATTAATACTGGTATTGGAGCAGATGGGATGATTCTAATTTGTCCATCTGACGTAGCTCCGGTGAAAATGCGCATGTTTAATAATGATGGTTCAGAAGGAAAGAGTTGTGGTAACGGTTTACGATGCGTAGCGAAATATGCGTATGAGCATAAACTAGTAGAAGAAACAGTTTTCACAATTGAAACGTTAGCTGGTATTGTAACAGCGGAAGTAACGGTAGAAGAAGGGAAAGTTACATTAGCGAAAATCGATATGGGAGCACCGCGTTTAACACGTGCAGAAATACCGATGCTTGGTGAAGGTGAAACACCATTTATTCGTGAAAACTTCTTATACAATAATCATCGCCATGCATTTACAGCTGTTTCAATGGGTAATCCGCATGCGGTTATTTTTGTTGATGATGTAGAGCAAGCACCTCTTACAACACTTGGTCCAGTCCTGGAGACACATGAAATGTTCCCAGAGCGAGTAAATGTTGAATTCATCGAGATTTTGAATGATGCAGAGATGAATTTCCGCGTTTGGGAACGTGGATCTGGTGTAACGCAAGCTTGCGGAACAGGAGCGTGCGCTGCAGTTGTCGCTGCTATTTTAAATGGAAAGATGGAACGTGGTAAGGAAATTACAGTCCATTTAGCTGGCGGCGATTTAATGATTGCGTGGACTGAAGAAGGAAACGTGTTGATGAAAGGGCCTGCGGAAGTAATTTGCCGCGGAGTGTATGAGTACAAGATAGAAGCGTAAAGATGTATAATAGAATGAGAACAGAAAGGATGGTGTATTTCATGATTGAAGTAACAGAACAAGCAGCTTTTCAAATTAAAGATATGTTAAAAGATGCTGAAGATGGAGAGAAGTACGTGCGCCTTGCTGTACACGGCGGCGGATGTACTGGCCTTTCTTACGGCTTAGGATTTGAAGTAGAACCAAAAGAAGACGACACAGTTCTTGAGTTTTTCGGTGTTGAATTTGTTATCGATACAGAAAGTGCTCCAATTGTTAAAGGAGTAAAAATTGATTATAAACAATCGATGCTTGGCGGCGGATTCACAATCGACAATCCAAACGCAATCGCATCATGCGGATGCGGATCATCTTTCCGTACAGCGACGAATGCTGGTAAGCCAGAAGAGTGCTAAGTTTTTAGCAGAAATAGAGAAAGACCTTTTTAGCGATGAAATAAAATCGTTAAGGAGGTCTTTTCTTTTGCCGTAAAATCCTGATTGGTACGGGCTAATTAAAGTTTCGCTTTATCTTTGCATAGATGCATGTATCAGTTAGTTGTTTGCCGTCAGCTGAAAAATCTTCATTACGTAATATCCCTTCAAGTTCAAAGCCTAGTTTTTCAGGGAGTGCACGACTTTTCGTGTTATTACATTCACATCGTATTTCAATCCTTCTAAATTTGAATAACTGAAATCCAAGGTTTGTTAACGCACTTACTGTTTCTGTCATATATCCACTGCCACTAAATTGCGTGTTAATCCAGTATCCAATTTCACATTTAGAAACCTTCCAATCAATTCGATGAAGGCTAGCTGTTCCAACAAAATCATTCGTCTCTTTATGATAGATAAGATAGCGAAAGCTTTCTCTTTTCAAAAAATCTATATGCGCATTTCTCAGGAGAATTTCCGTTTCTTCAACAGTAGGAATGGACTGGAATAAAGACAACCATGGCTTTAATTCACGAATTGAATCTTTAATAGCTTCATGGACTACATTCCCTTCACCTGCTTGAAGTGGTGCTCGAAGAATGAGTCTGTCTGTTTCTATTTGTAACGGAACATCTAATAAAATAGGGTTCATATCATTTCTCCTCTCGAAACCTTTAAATTATGACAGAATGAAACTTATATCATAAAAAAACTTTCACCCAAAAGAAATAATTCTGGAGGACGAGAGTTGCAATTTATAATAAATGAATTGAAAAATACTTTATCTCACTAATAGAAAATCACGTCACAGCATCACTATTAGTTATTATAGAACTGTGCGAAGTACAGGAATATAGTAAAGCTTATCTCCCATAAAGGAACCTCTCAAAAACGAGTAAACAATAAATATATATTCAATTCATCATTTAGAAATCCCTTTTCACATATTGAAAACTAAACTATCAGTTGGTACAGCAGCATTAGGTTGTTAAACTAATGCATATGTTAATTGAATAAGGAATTATTATTTTTTAAACTGCTTTAAATTGAACGCATAATTCAAGATTGATTATCTATACACAATCGCATCATGCAGATTTGGATCATCTTTCCGTACAGCGACGAATGCTGGTAAGCCAGAAGAGTGCTAAGTTTTTAGCCAAAATAGGAAAGACCTTTTTAGCGATAGAATAAAATCGTTAGGAAGGTCTTTTATTTTGGCGTTAAAACAGAAAATGCATGTAAAGTTACTTTAGAATTTAATTTAAATGTTATTATATATGGGATATATGATTAATCGAGTTTCATATTGTTCGTTTTAAGATAAGATTATGCAACAGAAATGTAAATGAATAGGAGAAATATACTATTTATTAGTTATATTTAATGTTAATATTTGTAACGAAGATGATTGGTGACCATGTTTGGATTAGCTGTAGCTGCATCGGTTATGACTAATAGGTAGATTTATTCCATAAAAGCCCGATTGGTGAGGGCTGATTAAAGTTTCACTTTATATAAAAAAGGTGCATGAGGGAGAAGGCTATAGCAAATTGTATAGAACTGAATAGTTCCGTATTAATTAAAATACGTTGATTACTAAATATTAAAAAATACCGGGGGGATTAGAGTGAAGTCATTTAAGAGAGTACTTATAGTAGGGATGGCGTTGACTACAGTATCGATTTTGGGAGCTTGTTCTAGCGATACAGACGTATTAACAAAAGTAGGAGTAAAGCAACCAGCGAAGGCGGAAGGTGACGTACTAAAAGAACAGAAGAAAACACCTATGACTACGAGTAAACGTGAAAGTATTAAAAATGAGGACGCTCCATCATCACAGAAGCGTTACATTTCTCATGATGAATCTAAAAAGATTGAGGAAGGTATGATGTATACGGATATTCTTAATACGATTGACTACGGTGGTGAGAACATAAAACATTATAATAACAATGAAAAACGCGTATTTTATACTGAAAAAGATACGGATGGTACATATGAAATTATGGTTGAATTAAATACATATGGTTACGTTGTGAATATTGAACGTACTGCTATAAAGGATACAGAGAAAGATACAGAGAAAGATAAAGAGAAAGATAAAGAGAAAGATAAAGAGAATCGGGTATCTACGAAACGTATTGAAGAGCCTGTAAAGGAATATGAAGAAAAAAACGATCGTGTACCGTGGTATAAAGATGTAAATAACAATTCGGCAGCAGTAAGTTACAATCACTATTTGAAAATCAAAAAAGGTATGCCTGCGAATCAAGTAAAAGCTGCAATTGGACAGCCACATGTGATTGAGAAATATAAATCTTATTCAGTATATGACTATACTGGTTATGGTGGAGAAGGATCATTACGTGTAATCTTTGAACCGAATGGAACTGTTACGGATGTAGTGGAAGACGGTTTACCACGATAATAAATTAGTTACGGGAAGAGTTGTAGTAAAGTTTTCGTTGATTTTATAAAGTTTTTGGGAGCATACCCGAATATAGATGGAAAGTGTTTTTATTAGCCATGTTAACTATAGTATCAGTATTTACCGAAGTTTCTTCCAAATTCAATAGCGTTATTGTGGATGTTGTTGTCGTATTATTCTTGTTGGTATATATCGCAGTAGGACAGCGGTTGTAACTGAACGTAAGAGGACGCGTAGTAGCAGCTTCCTTTTGAAAGAAGGAGGAAAATATGATGGAGGATATTCTTGAATTCATAGGGAGATACGTAATTAAACCTATTATTAGTTTAGTGAGATATCTTGTAATAGAGATTATAATTGAGGGCGTAATAAACGGTATAAGGAAATTACGTGATAAGTGGCGAAATTGGCGTGAAAGACGTTATTGGCGGTAGTGTAGGTGATGAGTGTGCGAAACAAAAACGTTATACAGAAGTTATGAAGAAGTTTAATGAAATAATAGAAAACGACTTGCATTTAGAATCTGTACTCGTTCCAATTGGTGATGGAATGACGATTTCTAAAGTGAAGAAATAATTATTATCTTACAAAAGTGTAATGTTCATGTCATGTTTTTGAATTTCTTCTTTAAGCTCTGCGCTTTAAGATAAGAATATAAGAAAAACATATGAGGTGAAGGAAATGAAAAGATACATTGCACTATTTAGTATTTTAGTTGTATTTGCAAGTCTGTTAGTTGGTTGTGATTTAAACCGTATGGGTAAAGATGAGTATTATGTTCAAATTACAGTAGATGGAAAAGAATTTGATAGTAAAGCTAGTGATGGGCAGAAATTTAAAGATTATGAATATAAGCTGACTGGCTTTGATAAAGACGGTAAAGAAAAAGAATTGGAATTCACAGCACAAAAAAACCTTCGTAAAGAAGCATTCCTACGCGTATACAACTCAGATAAAAAAGGTGTAACAGCTTGGGAAGAAGTGAAGAAAGACGAGCTTCCAGCGAAAGTGAAAGAAAAATTAGGCGTGAAATAAGACAGATAGAAAAGGAATTGACGAACAGGGTCAATTCCTTTTTTTGCTTTCAAATTCTTCTTCTGAAAAGACTTTAAATCCGTATCTTTTAAATAAAGCAGTAGTTACCCCGTAACCAGTTTGCTTATTACCGTTAAATTCTCCAGTATAAATCGTAGAACTACCACAAGATGGACTACGTTCCTTTAAAATAATATATTCTGGTTGTAAATTTTTAATTTGTTCTAATGCTTTATAAGCGCCATTTACGAAAGCTTCTGTGACATCTTCACCATCTTTTGTGATCACTTTCGCTTTTCCGTCCAAAACGTCGTCGCCATTCCCGCCAATAATTTCAGCGGAAGGACGAGGCGTTGGTAGTCCCCCTAATACTTCAGGACAAATGAGGACGGTATCTTCTTTTTGCAGAAGCTCCTCTATTTTTGAAACGAGATTGTCATTTCCGTCATATCGACAAGCGATACCACCTAAACAAGCGCTAATTACGATCATATTTTCATCTCCATTAAAAAAATATTAAATTCCACGCCAAATTCTCTTCCTGCCTCTTACTTATAAATGAGGTGATATAAATGGGAAGCTTATATAATTTAATGAAACCATATAGTGAATTTCGAAGTAAAGAAGAGTTTAATACATATCAAAAACAAGTTTTGAAGTGCTACCGATTTCAATTGAATAAAACTGATTCTATCATTATTCATTTTTTAGGAAAGTATGCGGTGAATGAGAAACAAAAAACAGTAGGAGTCGCCTGTCCGTTAATGGAGACGATTGCGAAGAATGTTGGAAAGAGTATTCGTACAGTACGCCGTTCAATTGCAAAGTTAGAGGGACTAGGAATTATAAAGCGTGTTGCAACAAAAGAAAGACATAAGCGCGGCGGGTATAGTGCGAATTTATATATTTTTCTTATATCTGCAATTGACCGCATGGATGACCGTATGAAAATGTCCGCTTGTAAAAGTGAGGATTATGCAGCTGGCTGTAGCGGAAAGGAACAAAAAAACGAGAGGGAAACAATTCTTTCTAAAAACATTCCACAAATAAAAGAGAAAAGAAAAATAACGTACGAGCTTGATGAGACGTATTGCCGTCATGATATACCGAAGCCTTTTATATACGCACTTCTGCCGATGACGAGTAATCCGAAGAAGATTAATATATTTTGGAGTAAGGTAGAACTTGCATATAAAAAGAGCGGATTGCTAGAGCAAGGTGTTTTACTAGAGCAAATATTAGCTGATGAAGAAGTGTATGGAAATTTCATTTGGCGAGTGAAGAGTGTCGTGAGAGCTTATAAATACGGGGAAATCCGTAAAAATGTGAAGGCACTTTTATATAGTACAGTGCGAGATTTATTTTTAGAGGTTGGATTAGAATGGGGAGCAGCACTGAGAAGAAGTAAGGGGATAGCGTTATTTGATCCATTTAAAAAGGAGCCATGCGTATAATACATGACTCCAAGTAGCTAGTCGAACTTTCTTACAACTGGAACACGAATCGCTACAAATAGTACGAAGACGATAACAGCAATTGCACCGCTTTTCATAACGGTTACGATTGGAATTCCCAGTGCAAGTGCGATTGATGTGAATGCATAAGAGAGCGGGATAAAGCCCATTGATGATAGCATAAGTAAGCTCATTACGCGTCCCATCATTTCCTCTTTTACTGTCGATTGAATCATCGCCATAAGCGGAACGATAGCCATTGCAATTGTAATACCATAAAACATGCCGGCTAATAGTGCTTGCCAAAGTACGGTGCTAAAGTTGATGGCTAAGAAGAATACACCAGACAATAGCATCATGATAATACAAAAAAGACCGCGCCTACGATTAATATTTCTTAAACCGACAATGACAGCACCGATTGCCATTCCGCCGCCTACAGATGCTTCTAAGTAACTAAACTGGAGTGAATCACCATGCAGCACGTTTTTAACAAAAAGCGGGAAACCAAC
Organism: Bacillus sp. AFS012607; assembly: GCF_002558005.1. Lineage (NCBI taxonomy): Bacteria > Bacillati > Bacillota > Bacilli > Caryophanales > Bacillaceae > Bacillus > Bacillus sp. AFS012607. The sequence goes on along the minus strand of NZ_NTVM01000014.1, from coordinate 34,009 downwards.
TTGCATCGGGCCGATCAAAAATAAGTTTAAAAAGGCGCTACAAATAAGGAAAGTTGAAAGGAATGGTGATTCCTTTACATATAAGATTCCTTCTTTAATGGAAGTGAACATACCTTTATCCGTATCTTTTAGTTCTGGCATCGTAAATTGTATTTTTTGAACGAGTATGGCCGCGACAATCAGTAATAAAATTGTAATAGAAAATATTGTCTCGTAGTTTGTGAATTTGATAAGAATTCCGCCAAGTACAGGGCCTAAGATGACCGATGCTTGGTTCGTCATTTGTGTAAGTGAATTCGCTTGTGTTAACCGGCTTTTTTCTACCAATTCCGGTAAGATAGATCCATCTGCTGACCAGAAGAAAGCATCGGCAAGTCCAAAGAATAAAGCGAATAAAGCAAATGTATATAGTGTTACATCACCAACGATAAACCATGTGAGAATGGTTGCAACAAGAATCGTTCGAATAATATTGGAGTAAAACATAATGTTTTTTTTCGGGAATTTATCAGCTACAGCGCCGCCGATAATCATAAAAATAAGCCTTGGAACACTAAGAGCTACGAAAACAACACCGAGTGAAGCTTCAAGGTTTAATGTTTTTGCTATGTACCACGTTTGTGAAAAAGTAAAAAAGGCTAAAGCAAAGCTTGAAAAAAGAGTAGCTGCCCAAAGAAAAAGGAAATTCGTATTTTTTAATAACGGTTTTCCGCTTCCTTCTAAAGCAGTTTTATTTTGTTGTAGTTCCTCCATATTGCTTCCTTTCTATGTGACAAATTTAAACTAAAAAAACAGTAAACGCCCGATTGGTGAGGGCTAATACTCAATGAGAGATGTCCCTCGCTGATTATAGTTTCACTTTATACAGTTTCTAATATTTCTATACTGCACTTTCTCATTGTAGACAATAATAATGAATTTGCACAGTGGCTATTTAACGACAAAAAAGAAGATACCAAATGGTATCTTCTTTTTTGTCGTTCAGGCTAATGCAATATAAATATCCAATTGTACGTTGGTTGGATCTGTTGCTTTTTCATCATAAAGCTCAAAGTCTGTTGTAAAAGCACGTTTATTTTCTTTCGACCATTTCCAAATATATTCCCAAGCTTCGCAAACGACTTCAGCAACTGGTCCCTTTCTCGTTGTAAATACCGCATACGTAGCGGCGGGTATTGTTAAAGTTGTCATATTTTCAGGAACTTCTTTTAGTGAAGAAACGGGCATACCGATTGTAAATGTATATGTACCAGTTTCATCTGATTCGTAGTTGGAGTAGAAAGCGAGTGTTTCTTTCGTTTGTTGATTTGGGATGTGATGCATCATTTGTTCTTGAAAGTATCGGTTCCAGAGCTCGGGAATTTTTCCTTCAGTAGATGCTTCTTTTTCATTAGTCGTCGTAACCGAAACGCCGATTGCTTGGAAAGCTTCTTTTTTTACGATAATAGGTTCTTTCATCTTTAAAATATCCCCCTTATTAAATAGAACGTTTGTTCTTTTTTATTGTAACATATTTTGGAAGGATACGGTAGCGCAATAATAAAAAACTCTTTCGCGTAAAAGGAGTTCTTTTCATTGCTATATTAAAACATACTTGAGCTATGCATCGGTTGAAGTTTTGCATTTGGATCGAAGTAAGCTTTTGCATTGTTTACTGCTGTCGGTGCTTCGCCAAATCCACAAGCGATAAGTTTTACTTTTCCTTCATATGTACAAATGTCACCAGCAGCGTAAATGCCAGGAATATTCGTTTCCATTTTTGAATTCACAAGGATGCTATTTTTTTGTATATCTAAGCCCCAGTTTTTAATTGGACCAAGAGAAGAAACGAAGCCGTAGTTTACAATTACGTCATCAACATCGATGATAACTTTTTCTTCAGTTTTTACGTGCTGAAGAACGACTTGTTCAATTTTGTCATCACCAATGAGTTCAACTGGAACATACGGTGTACTTACTTCTGCACGAGAATTCATTAAGTTTTCGACGCTATGTTCATGTGCACGGAATTTATCACGGCGATGAACGATTGTAACTTTTTCAGCAATCGGTTCTAACATCATCGTCCAGTCTACTGCGGAGTCGCCACCGCCAAATACTACGACGCGCTTGCCAGCAAATTTATTCATATCATCAACGAAATAATGTAAGTTTTTCTTTTCGTATTTTGCTGTACCTTCTAATTCTAAGCGGCGTGGTTGGAAAGCACCATTGCCGGCAGTGATGATGACTGATTTAGAATAGTGAGTTTGTTTATTCGTAACAAGTTTAAATATACCATCAGCTTGTTTTTCAAGCGTATCAACCGCTTCTTCTAAGCAAACGGTTGGATCAAATTTCTTCATTTGCTCTTTTAAGTTATCGACTAATTCTTGTGCACGCACTTTTGGAAATCCAGCCACATCATAAATGTATTTTTCAGGGTAGAGTGCGGATAATTGTCCTCCAAGTTGAGGTAAGCTTTCAATGATTTTTACACTTGCTTGTCTCATACCGCCATAAAATGCTGTGAACAGTCCCGTTGGACCACCACCAATAATTGTTATGTCGTAAACTTTTTGATTTTCTGCCACTTTCATTCCCCCTATAGATGGAATTTTGATATTGATTTCATATATTGTTCATATGTACACGAAAATCCTGCAAATGATGACACTTTCAAATAAATGATAGCATATTTGAGTTCATAATACTTCTGAAAACGACTGAATTGTGTGTAAGTTTTCGCATAGGTTCTTTTTTATTGTATAAAATATACAGAAAGGAAAATACATGAAAAAAAGGATGAAAAACCCTTGAAAACGCTATGTTATTTTAAAATATTGATAATTCGCCAGATGCTTGAATTCTGGAATAAAACCGACTAATATAGGGAAGTATTATGTTAAATTTCTATGACAAAATTCGTACGATTTTTTGACTGCGTTTTGTTATGATATAGAATGTGATAAATTCCACATTCTTGACAAATAGAGTTTTTAGTACTTGGTATTATTTCTCATTACTATTATATAAAGAAAAGGGTTGTGATTTGGTGAAGACTCCAAAAATCGTAGTTTTAGGTGCAGGTTATGGCGGGATGATTACGACTGTTCGTCTGCAAAAAGCATTATCTGTAAATGAAGCTGAAATTACGTTAGTAAACAACAACAGCTATCACTACCAAGCGACTTGGTTACACGAGAGCGCAGCTGGTACATTACAAGATGAAAAAATCTGTCTAGATATTCAAGACGTTATTGATACAAATAAAGTGAACTTTGTACAAGACACAGTAGTAGAAATTAAAGCTGCTGAAAAACGTATTATCTTAAAAGACGGCGAGTTAGAGTATGACTACTTAGTAATCGGTCTTGGTTTCGAATCAGAAACATTCGGAATTACAGGATTAAAAGAGCATGCATTCTCAATCGCTAACATTAATGCAACTCGTGAAATTCGTGAGCATATGGAAGCTAGTTTCGCTAAATATGCAGATGAGAAGCGCGATGAGTTAGTAACAATCGTTGTTGGTGGTGCTGGATTTACTGGTATCGAGTACGTAGGTGAGCTTGCAAACCGTGTTCCTGAACTTTGCAAACAGTACAATGTACCACGTGAAAAAGCACGTATCATTTGTGTAGAAGCGGCTCCAACAGCACTTCCAGGTTTCGATCCAGCATTAGTAGAATACGCTGTAAAACAACTTGAGAAAAAAGGCGTAGAATTCCGCATCGGTACAGCAATTAAAGAAGCAACTGAAGAAGGAATTATCGTTGCAAATGGCGATGATACGGAATTAATTAAGTCTGAAACAGTAGTTTGGGCTGCAGGTGTTCGTGGTAATGGTATTGTGGAAGAGTCTGGCTTTGAAGCAATGCGCGGACGTGTAAAAGTTGATGAGTACATGCACGCTCCAGGATACGAAGAGGTATTCATGGTTGGTGATGCCGCGTTAATTATTAACGAAGAAATTAACCGTCCATACCCACCAACAGCACAAATTGCAATTCAACAAGGTTACAACATTGCACACAACTTAACTGTATTAGTTCGTGGCAAGGGCGAAATGAAAAAATTCGCATTCGATAATAAAGGATCTGTATGTTCTTTAGGTCATGACGATGCAATGGGTGTTGTTATGGGTAAAAAGTTAACAGGTTGGAAAGCTTCCTTCATGAAGAAAGTAATCGATAACCGCTACCTGTTCTTATTAGGTGGACCTTTATTAGTTCTTAAAAAAGGTAAATTAAAGTTCTTTTAATATATAGTAGAAAAAGCAGAAACGGCTAAGCGCTGTTTCTGCTTTTTTCATATTAAAAATATAGTATAATATATAAAAAAGAAAGAATATTCTGTCCGTTATGATGGAGGAGGTTATTACATCATGGAGAAACGAGGGAAGGTATGGCTAGCTGTTAGCGGTCTAGTAGCTACAAAAGATGGCAGGTGGCTATTCGTTAAGAAGAAATACAGTGGATTAAAAGGGAAATGGTCTTTACCGGCTGGTTTTGTAAATGAAGGTGAGACAGTTGATGAAGCTGTGAAACGCGAAGTGTTAGAAGAGACAGGCATTGTCGCTGATGTGAAGGGGATCATTGGTGTTCGATCGGGTGTTATTCGTGATGAAATTAGTGATAATATGATTATTTTCCTTTTGGAGCCTGAAGGAGAAAATATTATTGTACAGGAGAAAGAATTGTCTGAAGTGGCGTTCTTACATCCAGATAAGATTGCGGACGATCCGAATACGTCTGTACTTATTAAATATTTGTTAGAAGGAAGATCAGAACTACATCTTGAAGTGGACAAAACATTAAATCCAGGAGAATCATTTGGTTATACAGCTTATCACGTATTTACGGCACGTGCGAAGGAGAGGGAAAAAGAGTGAGTATACCGGTACTACTTATTTCAATGATGTTATTCTTTATTTTGTTCTTTGGAATTGGATTTTTACTCAACATGATTTTGCGGGCTACATGGGTAATGGTTATTGTGTATCCGATTGTTTGTATGCTTATTATTAATAAAGCGAGTATGTGGGATTATTTTTCAAAGCCGAAAGAAACATTTTCTTCATTTGGGACAAGTGTATCGCACTTAGGACAAGCAGACTTATTTATTCTATCTACTGGATTAGTAGGGGCTGCTTTAGCAGGAGTCGTGATCAAGAAACTTCGGAAAAGCGGATATCAAATGTTTTAATCTCCAATTCATTTGGAGATTATTTTTTTTGCATATTCCTTCATCGTATAGGGAATGATTAACGATGAAGGAGTGTGGAATATAAAAATGTTAAAACGATATTGTATTCGCATTATGATGACTTGTTTACTTGCAATTGCATTATGCGTAACATGGAATGCTTTCACAGGAGTTTCTCTATTAGAGATTGTAAAGAAATATGAGGGAACGAGTGCAAAAGAAGTACATGCAGCAGAAGTTAAGAGAAATGTTGCTCCGAGTAAAGAAGTGATAAATGCTTTAGAGCAGGCAAACGACTGGTCTAAATATCGTTCAATTGAAATGACTGCAACAGGTTATACATCGGGGATTGAGTCAACTGGTAAGAGGCCAGGGCATCCAGAGTATGGTATTACATATTCAGGTGTTAAAGTGAAAAGGGATTTATATTCCACAATTGCTGCGGACTTACGCGTATTCCCGATTGGAACGATTCTCTTCGTGCCAGGTTACGGGTATGGTGTAGTAGCTGATAAGGGCGGTGCAATAAAAGGAAACCGTCTTGATCTATATTATGATACGGTGAAAGATGTTTATAGCCAATGGGGTAAGAAAAAAGTAAATGTGTATGTAGTAAAAGTAGGAAATGGTAAGTTTACAGAAGAAGAGTTAACGATGTTAAATCAAGACGAAACGATGCAAGTGTTTCGTGGTCAATATTTAAAACAAAGATAGTCTAGTTGTAATTACGCTAGACTTTTTTTCTTGGCTTATTTCATAATAGAGGAGATTTTACACGTCATATAACTGTAGTTGGAATTGTCGCATTTTATAGAAAATAAAGTTATAATGGTGGTAGAGAAATTTAGGGGGTCTGAACATGTTTCAAGTACAAAAAGAATTAGCAGGTCATGAAGTAGTGATTGTTGCTCTATTTGAAGAAGAGAAAATGAGTAGTTTTGTACAAGAACTGGACAAAGCGTTTGAAGGACAATTACAAGTTTTACTAGAAGAGAAAGAATTATCTACGAAGAAAAAGGCCATTTCGAAAGTACATAGCTTAGGAAAAACAAATGTGAAACGTTATTACTTTGTTGGTTTAGGCAAGAAAGAGTCTTACACGACAGAAACGTTACGTGCGGCTCTTGGAAAAGCGTTTAAAACATTACAAGTAGCAAAAGTACAAGATGCAGCAATCTTACTTGATTCTTTCGTAACAGAGAAATTAGACGCGATTGATGTCGCTCATATTGCAGCAGAGGTACAAGGCCTTGGTACATATGAATTACAAACGTATAAATCAGATAAAAAGGATCGTGTAGAGTTAGAGAAGTTCACGGCTATTACAGCGGAAGATGCACAAGAAATTGAAGCCGCATTAACAGTTGGCTACGTACATGGACGTGCAACAAATTCAGCTCGTACACTTGTAAATATGCCGCCAAACGTATTAACAGCGACAAAGCTTGCTGAGTATGCTGTTGAGTTAGCGGAGAAGTATGATATGGACTATAAAGTTCTTGAAAAAGAAGAGATGGAAGATCTTGGTATGGGTGCGTTGCTTGCAGTAAACCAAGGTAGTACAGAGCCACCCAAAATGATTGCTCTTATTTATAAAGGAAAAGAAGAGTGGACAGATGTCATTGGATTCGTTGGAAAAGGTATTACATACGATACAGGTGGTTATTCTTTAAAACCACGTGAAGGCATGGTTGGTATGAAAGGTGATATGGGCGGTGCAGCTGCTGTATTAGGTGCGATGGAAATTATCGGAGAACTGCGCCCAGAACAAAATGTGATCGCTGTTATTCCTTCAACTGATAACGTTGTAAGTGGTACGGCATTTAAGCCAGACGATGTAATCACATCTATGAGTGGAAAAACAATTGAAGTATTAAATACGGATGCAGAAGGTCGTCTAGCTTTAGCTGATGGTATTACGTATGCGAAAAAACTTGGTGCAAACTACCTTGTTGATGTTGCAACATTAACAGGCGGTGTAATTGTTGCACTTGGAAACCATACGACAGGCGCAATGACAAATAATGAAGAGTTGTTTGAGCAAGTACTAGAGGCTTCTATGGAAACAGATGAACCAATTTGGCAACTACCGATTTTTGATCGTGATAAAGAACGTGTGAGAAACAGTAAGTTTGCTGATTTAAATAACTCACCAGGCCGTGAAGGACATGCGGTTATGGCAGGTACATTCCTAGGCGAATTCGCTGAAGATACACCGTGGGTACACTTAGATATCGCTGGAACATCAGAAACACAAGGCGCGCACGACTTAGGTCCAGCTGGAGCAACTGGTGCAATGGTACGCACGCTTGCAACACTTGTGGAGCGTTTTGGAGAAGAATAATTTTTTGAAGAAAAGGCTGTCTCAAATTTTTGAGGCAGCCTTTTTTATTGGTATTTAATAGTTGATTTTCAATGTTATACTTATGTGATATAATCTTTCCTGTATTAGAAGTAAATAACAATTGAATAGGGAGGGAAAGAAGAGAGTGACAAAAATAGAAGCACTCTTATTATTATGAGGGAAGGAACTTTATCTCAACAAAATATAGTTGTATTGTTTTTTAAACAGTTACGCCCGAAACAGTGGACTAAAAACTTGCTTGTATTTGCAGCGTTAGTCTTTTCAATAAAACAAGTATCTTTAACTATGGTGGCACAAGCTGCAATTTGTTTTGCGCTATTTTGTGCAATATCTGGCTGTGTCTATATTTTAAATGATTTTATGGATATTGAGGCAGATCGACAACACCCTGTTAAGCGATATCGACCGATGGCATCAGGGGCATTAAATCCGTACTTTGCTATTACGGCAGGTTGTGTTATTTTAGTAGCGTCTTTAGTAGTTTCATATATATTAAATCCGTTGTTGTGCTTAGTATTAGCAGTCTATTTTATTTTAAATGTAGCGTATTCAATTCGTTTAAAACACGTTGTAATCATTGATATTTTAATTATTGCAGCTGGATTTGTTTTACGAGCATTGGCCGGTGGATTAGTTATTCAAGTGCCATTTACACCGTGGTTTTTATTATGTACATTATTACTGTCACTATTCTTGGCTATTAATAAAAGAAGACATGAATTAGTATTGTTACAGAATAATAAAGGTTCTCATAGAAAAGTATTAGAAAGTTATTCTCCTGCTTTGTTAGACCAATTAAGTACAATTGTTACATCGGCAACTATTGTAACTTATGCTATCTTTACTTTTAATGCAGGGAAAAGTATCTATTTAATGTGGACAATCCCATTTGTAATTTACGGGATTTTTCGTTATTTATATTTAGTTCACATGGAAGATAAAGGTGGAGAACCAGATAAAGTTTTATTAGAGGATCAGCATATTTTAATAACAGTGTTGTTATATGCGATAACAGTTATTATTATACTATTGAACTTTTAATTACTCTATTCGGGTTTGTTAAAACGTTTAAGAGGAGTGTCTTAAACGTTTTTTATTTGGAATAAAACATTTTTTGAATATAAACAGTTAAGGAGTATAGAGATGCAACAATTTTTAATGATTATTTTATCAGTTGGTATGGGAGTTGTAGGGCAAATTTTATTAAAATTTGGTGCAATGAAATCACAAAGTTCAGCGGCTGTAGGTATTATGAATTTCATTAACGTACCGAACTTTTTCGGACTAGCTTTTTACGGTTTAAGTGCATTATTATGGATGATTGTGCTGAGAAAGGTTGATTTAAGTTATGCATACCCAATGGTGAGTTTCGGATATGTATTTGTTATTATTGCGTCAGCATTATTATTTGGTGAAACAATCAATTTCATGAAAATTGCTGGAATGGTATGTATAGTAGCTGGCATTTTATTTATTGCAAAATCATAGGAGGTAAAGCAATGGGAACATATTTATATTGTATACTTCCATTTATAGCTTGGGTAGCTTCGGGAGTATTGAAATTTTTAGTGAATTATCTTCGTTCTGGAAAAGATGCTTTTCGTTTAGTTGGAAATGGTGGATTTCCTAGTACGCATACAACGATTTTATCAAGTATGGTCATGACAATAGGGTTTCATGAAGGGTTTAATACACCGATGTTTGGAATCGGGATGGCAATTTTAACAATTGTTATCATTGATGCCACAGGACTTCGCCGTACAGTTGGTAAACATGCAAGAATGTTGAATAAACATATAAGTTCGGAAGAAGAAAAATTAAGAGAGCGTCAAGGACATCATTGGCATGAGATTTTTGGTGGACTTGTGTTAGGAACAGTTATTGGGTACGTGGCACATCTAATTATGTTATTTCTACCGTAGAGAGGAGAAGAAGTATTGAATATTTGGAATGGTTATAAAGGAAAGGGGATATTAGCCCTTGTCCTTTTCATTTTTTATTGGTCATTTTATTTTTTTATCGGTTGGAAAATGGATACTCACTCTAAGCTTCTTAATGAAGCGTGGGTGGTTGATACCTATTTTTCTTTTGATCAAGGGTATTATATCATCTCCTTTTTTCTTGAAAAAGTAGATATAGCAGCGGCGACCTGGTTCCGACATCCATTCCTTTATTATTTTATTCAACAATTCATGTGGATGCTGGAGACAGTAAAAGTAGGGAATATTGTACATGGTATTATATTCATTCAAACGTTTTTAAGCGCGCTCAGTGTAGTGATGATTTATACATTATGCTGTAAAATTTGTAAGAATACGATTGTTTCTTTTTTACTAGCGGTCATGTATGGATTTTCAGCTACTATGTTAGTTATTACGTGGACACCAGAATCTTTTAGCTATGCAAATTTCACATTGGTACTTATGTGCTTTGTATGCTATCCATTTATTACAGGGGAAAAAGAAGCGAAAATAGGATTTAGTATTGCGAATGTATTGTTGGCAATAGGAATAACAGGGGTTACATTAACCAATTCGTTTATGTGGTTTTTAGGTAGTGTGATGAGTTATAAGAAACTACGGAAAAAAATTATTTGGACTGGTATTTCGATTGTTATTGTCGTGGTCCTGTTTGTATTAGTAATGAACGCAAATAATGTAGTTCTTATCGAAGGATTAAAGGGTAGTATGGACTTTGCTGCGCAAGGACAGAATTTTTCACCAGAATACGTTAAGCCATCAGGTATATTAGTATTTCATCTATTATTAGGATCTTCATTCATCTTTGGACCATTCTCGGAAGTTACTTTAAGACAAGGTGAGCAATTCGCACAATTAAATATGCTTCCATCGCATACTATGATCGGGTGGATTGTGATTGTATCTGTGTATGCTTTTATAATAGTAGCTGTATGGAAAAACTTTAGAACAGAGCCTTTCGTAAGGTTTTTAAGTTTCTGTTTACTATTTAATATTGTTTTACATGGAATTGTTGGTTTTGGGGCATCTGAAGCATTTATTTATGGCGCACATATGCTGTTTACAATACCGTTATTATTGGCATATGGTTTTAAAGTGATGAGACGTGTAAAAGTAGTTGCTTTATGTTTAATATTAATATTAATAATTATAAATAACTTTGAAAGTATGCTATATTTTTATCATTTTGCAGTCTCCAATTATTCTTTATAATAAAATAGATTTTTAATAAAAGGGTACTTTAGATAGGATTTCTAAAGTACCCTTTTTTACTATTTCTTAAAAATAGATAAAAAATAATAGCTGGAAGTGAAGCATTTTAGAAAAAATATAGTTGCTATGAAAGAGGTCTAAACATGTTTTGAGTACAAAAAGAGTAGCAAACCATGAAGAGATAATTATTGTACTTAGACATCCCTGTGAGCGCATAATTTAAGGTCAGCTCGAGCAATGGTGTAGGTAATTCGTATACTTTTCGAGCATTTTGTAGAAGAATAATTTTTTGAAGAAAAAGCTGTCTCAAATTTTGGAGACAGCCTTTTTTATTGATGTGGTAGGTGTATTTGTTGGTAATTCGATATAACTTCATTTACTACCGCGCTGTTCAAAAAAGTGCTAAAAAGTGTTTATAAAGAAATCGTATACAAAATCCCATTTAAAGCAAAAGAAGTACGGCCCGTTTCTTCAGAGACAACTAATATAAGTGCATCACTCTTTTCTGATAAGCCAATTGCAGCTCTGTGCCGTGTTCCCAGCTCAGGATCAACTTCTGTACTTTTCGTTAAAGGAAGAATATTAGCAGCTGAGACAATATGATTATTTTTTACGAGAACGGCACCGTCATGAAGAGGGTTACCTGGATAAAATATTGATTCGAGTAATGGTGCAGTTAAGTGAGCGTTTAATGTCGTTCCAGTTTGAATGAAAGCTTCAAGCGTCTCGTTTCGTTCCACAACGATAAGAGCACCATGTTTTCTGGCGCTTAAATGTTGGATAGCTGTTGTAATAAAAGATGAACTTTCCGTATAAGGTGATAAATATGCCTGAATATAGTATGTAGCTGCCAATGTTTGTACATTTGCCAACATATGATGAATATCTTCCATTTTGCATAAAATGCATTCATCTTCTTTATCGATTGCGTTCCTCATAATCGATAGTTCTCTTTCAGCAATTTCAATCATTTGCTTTGTTTGTATTTTGAGCTCTTCTGACAAGCCCCATTCGTGCATAATCCTCATTCCCTTTAGTGGAGTATTTAACAATAGTGTATACAAATATTCCTAGTAAAATCCTGCTAGATTTTATAAAATATTGAGATACGGCATGTTTTTTTCATATAATAAAGGTATGACGAGCGAGAGGAGAGAGAAGAATGAATTGGAAACAAGAATTTAGTCGCTGGCTTTCTTACGCACAATTAGATGCAGAATTAAAAGAACAGCTAGAAAACATGAAGCAAGATGAGAAGAAAATCGAGGATAGCTTTTATAAAAACCTAGAGTTCGGCACAGGTGGTATGCGTGGTGAACTTGGTGCTGGTACGAACCGTTTAAACGTATATACAGTTCGTAAAGCAACAAAAGGATTAGCAAGCTTTATTGAAAAGTTAGGTGAGGAAGCGAAAAAACGAGGTGTTGTTGTAGCCTATGATTCTCGTCATAAATCACCTGAGTTTGCAATGGAAGTCGCTGCTACACTTGGTGCACGTGGTATCACAACATATGTGTTTGAAAGCTTACGTCCAACGCCAGTACTTTCTTTCGCAGTTCGTCATTTACATACAGTAAGTGGAATCGTTCTTACGGCAAGCCATAATCCGCCTGAATATAACGGATACAAAGTATACGGTGAAGATGGTGGACAGTTGCCGCCAAAAGAAGCGGATGAGTTAATTAGCTACGTAGATGCAATAGAAGATGAATTAACAGTTGAAGTCGCTGATGTAGAGCAATTAAAAGCTGACGGTTTATTACATATTATTGGACAAGAAGTAGATGATGCATATGCTGCAGAATTGAACAATGTCATCATTAATAAAGAAATGGTGGAAAAGGCCGGCAAAGACTTAAAAATCGTCTTTACACCATTACACGGAACATCAAATATTTCTGTACGCCGTGGTTTAGAAGAAGTTGGATTTACAGATGTAACAGTTGTAAAAGAGCAAGAGTTACCAGATCCAAACTTCTCTACAGTAAAATCACCGAACCCAGAAGAGCACGCCGCGTTTGAGTATGCAATTCGTGACGGTGAAAAGGTAGGCGCAGATGTATTAATCGCAACTGATCCTGACGCAGATCGCCTTGGTGTAGCTGTTCGTAATCATAATGGTGAGTTCCAAGTATTAACAGGAAACCAAACAGGTGCATTAATGCTTGATTACTTACTATCTCAAAAGAAAGAAAACGGAATACTTCCAGAGAACGGTGTCGTATTAAAAACAATCGTAACGTCTGAAATTGGCCGTACAATTGCAAAAGCGTACGGTTTAGATACAGTTGATACGTTAACTGGATTTAAATTTATCGGTGAGAAAATTAGACAGTATGAAGAAAGCGGACAATACGAATTCCAATTCGGTTATGAGGAAAGCTATGGTTATTTAATCCGTCCATTCTGCCGTGATAAAGATGCAGTACAATCTGTCCTATTTGCATGTGAAGTAGCTGCATACTACAAATCACAAGGGAAAACGTTATATGATGGTCTATTAGAAGTATTTGAGAAGTATGGTTTCTTCCGTGAAGACCTTGTATCGTTAACGTTAAAAGGAAAAGATGGAGCGGAACAAATCCAAGAGATGATGGCGACGTTCCGTGAGAATCCTCCGAAAGAAGTAGCAGGCTTAACAGTCGTAGCAGTTGAAGATTATAAAGCAAGCATCATTACATCTTTACAAGATGGACATAAAGAAGAGATTCACTTACCGAAATCAAATGTGTTAAAATATCAATTAGAGGATGGTTCATGGTTCTGCCTACGTCCATCTGGAACTGAACCGAAGATTAAGTTCTACTTCGGTGTACAAGATAGTTCTTTACAAAATAGTGAACAAAAGTTACTTACTATTAAAGAAGACATTATGAATCGTTTATAATACAAAGTAATTTTAAGTAGTAAGGAACAAAAGGGAGCGAAATCTCCCTTTTGTTTTATGTAGGAAATGATTGCTATTAATTCCGACAGGAGAGAGGGTATTTTGTGATGAAAAAAGTAAGAAAAGCGATAATCCCAGCAGCTGGATTAGGAACACGTTTTTTACCAGCAACGAAAGCAATGCCGAAAGAAATGTTACCGATAGTAGATAAACCAACGATTCAATACATTGTAGAAGAAGCAGTGAAATCGGGAATCGAAGATATTATTATCGTTACTGGTAAAACAAAGCGCTCTATCGAAGATCATTTTGATAACGCATTTGAACTAGAACAAAACTTATTAGAGAAGAAAAAATATGAGTTGCTTGAAAAAGTACAAGCTTCTTCAAAAATGGTAGATATTCATTACATCCGTCAAAAAGAGCCGAAGGGACTAGGACATGCTGTTTGGTGTGCACGTAAATTCATTGGTGATGAGCCATTTGCAGTGTTACTAGGTGATGATATTGTCCAAGCTGAGAAACCATGTTTACGTCAATTAATGGATGAGTATGAAAAAACACTTTCTTCTGTTATTGGTGTACAAACTGTTCCAGAAACAGAAACACACCGTTACGGAATTATCGATCCATTAGAACAAGAAGGTCGTCGTTACCAAGTTCGCAATTTCGTTGAGAAACCAGCACAAGGTACAGCACCTTCAAACTTAGCGATTATGGGCCGTTACATTTTAACGCCTGAAATCTTTATGTTCTTAGAACAGCAACATGTCGGTGCTGGCGGTGAAATTCAGTTAACAGATGCAATCCAAAGCTTAAATGAAATCCAACGTGTATTTGCTTACGATTTCGAAGGAAAGCGCTACGATGTAGGTGAAAAGCTAGGATTCGTTCAAACGACAATTGAAATGGCCCTGCAACACCCAGAATTACGTGATGACATGGTTGCGATGATGAAGAAAATTTTAGAAGAACAAGCGAATCAAGAGTCTTAATATAAAAAAGAGTTATTTCAGCTTGTTGAAATAACTCTTTTTTTATTATGAAATCGTCGAATGAGAATGCTGATAAGCAGAACGACGCACAGCATAGTATATGCGAGGTGCGATAATAGCACCGATAATTGTAAATGCAATATCCTTTACTGCGAACCACATCATAATCATCCAAGCAGCTTTATAACTCATATTACCGCCCATAAAGAGATTGACTGCCCCGTACATGTAAGTAGTACCGATTATATAAGTTAAAATAATTCCTGTGAAAGAGGCAATAGCAAATGTAATGAATGTTGGTCTTTCTTTTTGTTCTACTAGTTTTCCCGATACGTAAGCAACGATAATAAATGCGATAATAAAACCACCAGTAGGATCTAAAAGTGCTCCAAATCCAGCTTTGAAGTTAGCAAAGATTGGTGCGCCGGCTACGCCAACGAGCATATATACAGTCATGGATAAGGCACCAAGTCTACTTCCAAGAAGAAGACCTGCTAAAATTGCGAAAAATGGTTGCATAGATAATGGGATGCCCGCTACTTGCAGGAATGGTGCCCAAGATACAATATTTGCACCAATGGCCATAAGAGCGACGAACATGGCAGCTAATGCTAAATCTAAAACATGAAATCTCCTCATAATGTTAACCTCCTGTTGTTTTTAGGTTAACATTATCGTAGCGAAAATATTTACTTGTTGTCAATCAAAATATTTTGATAAGAAGGCTTTAAATAGTCTCTTAGCAATGTATATGGAATACGAAATTGCGGAATTCCACTTGAATACGGAGCAATTTCATATAAAGGGAAATAAATGACGAGATTGTCTGGCTCTAAAAAGAAGTGAAACTTTTTCATACTCATTACCTTTTCAGTTGCATCAGGAAAATAAATACTTTCATTTTGTTTAATTTGTCTTACAATCTCTGCACGGATTACATCTTTATATTTATCTTTTTGTTGAAATAAATCGTCTAAGTGCAGTAGCTTTTTTTCGTTTAAATCAAATGTATTTGCCTTCCACGTATAAAGACCATGTGCTCCGCCAGTATATTGATAGTAATTCACATATAGGCTAAGAAAAGGTGGTTTGTTTAATGAGACTTTATAATCGACATTTGCTACGTACGGATGAAATGGTGTACTAGATCCTTCTGTCTCTTTATAATATTTTTTTGCTTCTTTTTCTAATTTGTTTTTAAATTTGTCAGTGGATTTTTTGTAATATAAATTGAGCTTATTTTGAAATTTAGAGTCAGAAAAGTTGTGAAAAGAAGGCCTATTTATTTGATATTCTATATAAGGTTTCTTACCTTTTTGCGTTACAGTCTTAACATCGATTGTCAGGTTAGATGCTTTGGCTGTTATTGCACAATTTGGTACAATAGTCAGCAAGGAGAACATAAGCAGTAATATACAAAATTTCTGTTTCATTTAGGTGAAGCCTCCTTATATAAGTGTTATAAGTAGTTTGAAAATAAATAGGTAAAATTATACATTTAATTAAAGTAAGAGAAGGAGGAAGCGATATGGCAAAAACTTTAATGGATTCACTTGGAATTGAGTTGTTAGAGATGACAGAAGAAAAGGTGGTTGCTACGATGCCTGTTGATGAGCGTACGCATCAGCCGTTTGGATTTTTACATGGTGGTGCATCGGTTGCATTAGCAGAAACAGTGGCAAGTGTTGGTTCATACAATTTAATTGATCAAGAAAAATGTATTTGTTTCGGATTAGAAATTAATGCAAACCACATTCGCTCAAAGAAAGATGGAATTGTAACAGCGATTGGGACACCGATACATAGAGGACAATCGACAATGGTTTGGGATGTTCGCATTATTGATGAAAATGATGATTTACTATGTATATCAAGATGTACAGTAGCAATTAAAGAAAAACGTGAAAAGTAAAAAAGAGGCGCTCTTATGAGCAGCCTCTTTTTCTTATAATTAGAACTGGATTTTCTTCTCTAAGAAACCTTTTAGTTCGCTAATTGGCATACGAACTTGTTCCATTGTGTCACGGTCACGTACTGTAACAGCTTTGTCTTCAACTGAGTCGAAGTCGTATGTGATACAGAATGGTGTACCGATTTCGTCTTGACGACGGTAACGTTTACCGATAGAACCAGTTTCATCAAAGTCTACCATGAAGTCTTTAGCTAATTCTGCAAATACTTCAGTAGCACCTTCAGATAGCTTTTTAGATAATGGTAAGATAGCTGCTTTGTATGGTGCTAAAGCAGGGTGGAAACGAAGAACTGTACGAGAATCGTTTTCTAATTGTTCTTCTTCATATGCATCACATAAGAATGCTAATGTTACGCGGTCTGCGCCTAAAGATGGCTCGATGCAGTATGGTACGTAACGCTCATTCGTTTGTGGATCGATATAGTTAAAGTCTTCGTTTGAGTGTTCCATGTGACGTTTTAAGTCGAAGTCTGTACGAGATGCAACGCCCCAAAGTTCGCCCCAACCGAATGGGAATTTGAATTCAATGTCAGTTGTTGCATTACTGTAGTGAGATAACTCTTCTTCACCGTGGTCACGAAGACGCATGCTCTCTTCAGTCATACCAAGTGAAAGTAACCAGTTTTTACAAGTTTCACGCCAGAATGCGAACCACTCTAAATCTTCACCAGGCTTACAGAAGAATTCAAGTTCCATTTGTTCGAATTCACGTGTACGGAATGTGAAGTTACCAGGCGTGATTTCGTTACGGAAACTCTTACCGATTTGGCCAATACCAAATGGAAGCTTTTTACGCATAGAGCGTTGAACGTTTTTGAAGTTTACGAAAATACCTTGTGCTGTTTCAGGACGAAGGAAAATTTCGTTTGTGCTAGACTCTGTAACACCTTGGAATGTTTTGAACATTAAGTTGAACTGACGGATTTCAGTGAATTCTTCACTACCGCAATCAGGACATTTTACTTCATGTTCTTTCATTAAGTCAGCCATTTGGTCGAAAGTAAGACCGTCAACAACCATTTCAATGCCTTTTGCATCTAAAGCATCCTCAATTAATTTGTCAGCACGGTGACGAGCTTTACATTTTTTACAGTCGATCATTGGATCGTTGAAGTTACCAACGTGACCAGAAGCGATCCAAGTTTTAGGGTTCATTAAAATAGCTGCGTCTAAACCAACGTTGTGTGGAGATTCTTGAATGAATTTTTTCCACCAAGCTTTTTTAACGTTATTTTTTAATTCGATTCCAAGTGGACCGTAATCCCAAGTGTTTGCAAGACCACCGTAAATTTCAGAACCAGGGAAAACAAAACCGCGATGTTTCGCTAAGTTTACAACTTGTTCCATTGAATACATAAGAAAATCCTCCTTTTGAAAGTTAACGTATTGGCGATGATATACTCTGATACTTTGGAAACGAGCAGTATATGCTAAAAAGAACATAAAAAAACGCTCATCCCAAGGCTTATTTGCCTAGGGACGAGCGTTTGCCCGCGGTTCCACCCTAGTTGATACACAAAAGGTGCATCCACTTTATCATGTATTGCTCGGGACTGCCGTTTCCTTGCGGTTTCAGGCTTTCACTATCCCTGAATCGCTTTTTATGCAAGTACTTATAAGTCCGTCATCGCTACTTATATTAATAATAATGAACATATTCTAACACGTTCTTTTTTAAATCTCAATAGAGGAACGTGTCTATCTATGATAGAGTCTCGCCTATTTTTTCATTATTTATTCCGTAATTTTGTTTAATATGCTTAATTGCTTCACGCTTACTTAATGGAGCGAGTTCATTGTTTTGCACGTATTCCCAAACTACATCCGGATTTGTTTTTGCATATTCACGAAGGACCCAGCCAATCGCTTTTTGAATGAAAAATTCTTTTGAAGAATGTAGTTGCCCAATAATCCAGAAAAGAAGTTCTTCATCCATCTTTTGTTTATATTTCAGTTGGAATAAAATAGCGGCACGTTGTAACCATATGTTATCTGATGCAATCCATTTTGGAATATACGCAGAAATTAATTCTGGGTGTTTTAAAAAGATAGTACCTAAGAATGTAGGGACGATGCTATCGACAGAGTCCCACCAAGATTTTGTGACAATAAGTTCTTCTAAGAAGGGGATATGAGTTTCGTTTATATGCTTTTTATATTTTTGCATGATATCAAGTGCGGCCGCTTGGAATTCACGTTCTGGTAAGTCCCAAAGCTCGCGTACAATAATTTGGAAGTCTTTTTTATCTGGGAGAGTATGTATTTGAATGACGTCTTTTAATAATTGGCGCCTTTCCGGTGTTTGAATACCTAGAAATGGGAAGTGATTTTTCATATAACGAGTCATAGGTTCTGCTTTTTCAGGATTTTGATGAGCTGTAAAATGCTCTTGTAATGCTTTTACAAATGGATGCATACGTGTTTCTCCTCTCTTATTCTCTTTCTTCTCTTATTATACAAAGAGTTTGGATAAATTTTAAAACATAACTTGCAATGTAATGAAATATGTTGAAAGTAGAGAGGAGAGGATAAGATGGAGGATCAAGGCGTACTAGCAGGTTTCTTTGCTCTTAGTTTTGCGTTTATTCTTGTTGTATTGATTTGGGCAATTATTGCGTATTTATTAACGGCTTTTGCACTGTATACGATGGCGAAAAATGATGGTGCAACGGATGGTGCTCTTGCGTTTATTCCTTTTTTAAATAGTAAGATATGGGGTGATTTAGCAAAAGACAAATTACCGGATTTCTTAAAAGAAGAAGCGGGATGGAAAGTATTCGGCATATATGTCGCATGTTTCATTTTTAACTTCGTACCAATTCTATATTTATTAGCAACAGCTGTATCGATTGTGCTGTCTATTTATCTTATCTACGCAATTTTAGATAGATACGGAACGAATTCTATATTGTTTACGATTATTCATACAATCACATTTTCGGTTTTCTTACCGATTCATTTATTTATTATTCGAAATGAACCGGTGAGATATAAAGAGTAGATTTTTCGTTTCTGTTGATAAGTCGATATATTTTAGATATAAGTAAAAAAGCGCCCTGATTATCAGGGCGCTTTTTCTACTACATAAGGTAGCGTAAATAAATATAAATGTGAGAAATGATTAATGAAACGATCATAATTGGGAAACCGACTTTTAGGAATTCCATGTAACTAAATTTATGTCCTTCGCGGCTCGCGATACCTGCAACGATTACGTTAGCAGAAGCTCCGATTAATGTTCCGTTTCCGCCGAGACAAGCACCTAGTGCTAATGCCCACCATAATACATCGATTTGTGCGTCAGATGGTGATAAGCCTAGCCCAACTGCCATATCGTTAATAAGTGGAATCATTGTTGCGACGAATGGGATGTTATCAATTGTTGCAGAGGCGATACCAGATACCCATAAAATAAGGATGGATGCGTAAGAAATATCTCCGCCTGTTATACCAATTACTTTTTGAGCTAACATTTTGATAAGACCGATATCGATAAGTCCTCCAACAAGTACGAATAGCCCTGCGAAGAAGAAGATTGTTACCCACTCTACGCTTGCAAATACTTCTTCAATTTCATGCTCTTTCACACCAATTAACATAAGTACAGTAGCACCAGTTAAGGCAATGATAGCCGCATCAATATGGAAAATAGAATGAGTCATGAAACCTACAATTGTAAGTCCAAGTACCGTTAAAGATTTTTTCATTAATACTGGATCTTTAATGTATTGTTTTTCATCTAAGCTCATTAATTTTTTGACTTGTACAGGATCGGCAATTAATTGTTTGCGGTACATGAAGTAAAGTATTGTTGCTGTAACTCCAATAATAATAATTACGATTGGTGCTAGATTCAATAGGAAAGCATTGAAGTCTAAATGTTTATTGGCAGAACCAATCATAATGTTAGGTGGATCACCAATTAATGTTGCCGTTCCCCCAATGTTTGAAAAAATAATTTCAGAAAGTAAATAAGGAACAGGATTTACTTGCAGTATGCGCGTAATAGATAAAGTAACTGGAACAACAAGAAGTACAGTTGTAACGTTATCTAAAAATGCGGAGCCAAGCGCAGTAAGTAGGGAAAGGGAAATTAAAATTTTAATTGGATTTCCTTGTGCCCTTTTTGCTGCTTTAATGGCAACGTATTGGAAAACACCTGATTTACTCGTAATGTTCACCAAAATCATCATACCGATGAGTAGCGTAATCGTTCCCCATTCAATATGTTTCGTAAAGGCGTTATGTAAATCGACGACCCCCACAATTACCATGAGTGCTGCACCAAGAAGTGCGATGACAGCGCGATTAATTTTTTCAGAAATAATAATGGCATATGTAATTAAAAAGACTGCGATAGCAAAATAATACTGCCAGTTAGCGAGTTCTTGCGTTGTTTCGTGCAAAAATCTCATCTCCTTTCATTCATTTTTCTTAGTGTGTCAAATATTAACTAGATGAAACACACATAACGTCATTATAAAGTAGAAAAACTGCGGATGTAAATGAAAGGAGGGATTTTGTCATATTTTCTGCATAGGTCATTTTTTCTTATTTTTTAAAATATTTGTGGGCATTTGACATATATATAAGATACATCCAATCTGAATATTTAAAATGGAATTAGCATTCGAGCTTGTTCGTGTAGGAGTGTCAAATAGAAAGGAATGACAAAAATGATAAGGAAGGGATCGTATGGATGAACAACGATTTTTATTTTTAGACTTTGAGTTTACGATGCCCCAGCATAGAAAAAAACCGAAAGGATTTTTTCCGGAAATTATTGAGGTAGGACTCGTTTCAGTTGCTGGCTGTAAGGTGGAAGATACGTATTCATCACATGTCAGGCCGAAAACATTTCCCTCCTTAACGGATCGATGTAAGAAGTTTTTAGGAATAAAACAAGAAGTCGTGGATAAAGGGATTTCATTTCCTGAACTCGTTAAGAAGCTTGCAGAATACGAAACGAAATGTAAACCGACAATTGTAACGTGGGGAAATATGGATATGAAAGTGCTGAAGCATAATTGTGAAATGGCAGGGATAGCTTTTCCATTCTTCGGGCAGTGTCGTGATTTATCGCTTGAGTATAAGAAGTTTTTTGGGGAAAGAAATCAAACAGGATTATGGAAAGCAATTGAGGCGTACGGAAAAGTAGGGACAGGGAAGCATCATTGTGCGCTTGATGATGCGATGACGACGTACAATATTTTTAAACTAGTAGAAAAAGATAAAGAGTATTTAGTAAAACCAGCACCACCAACATTAGGAGAACTCGTTGATTTTTCAAAAGTGTTAAAGAAAGTGAGCACACAGTAACGACCAAATTGCACATTATGTAATTTGGTCGTTTTGTTTTTTTAGAGTTTGTAGTCCTTCTTTAACTGTTCTAATGTTTCTAGACTACGCTCTGCAAAAGGTGAATCATCTTCAGAAAATGAATTCATTTGAGTTTCTAATGCTAATTTTAGTGACTCGGTATAATCAGGAATTTCTCCTTCATATTTCTTTACCATTTGCTGTGGAATGTTCGTTTGCTCACGAAAAGCTAAAGCGCGTCTTTCATGGAAAAATGGTACGTCAGCTTGTTTTACGTTATGTAAGTCACCTTGCACCGGATGTTTTAAAACAGCTAATACTTTTACGACATAACTACCAGGACGGCTATTTGTAATTTCGCCGATGTATTTTCCTGTTTTATAAATACCAGTAACGATTTCACCAATTTCAAATGTTTCTCTCATATTTTTCACCTCAAGTTTATAGTAAGGAAAGTAGGAGGAGGAGTCAAAGAAATCATTCACTTTCGGAACGCCTCTTGAGAATATGAACTGGTTCAACTATAATTTAAAGATATATAACAGAAAATTCTGATGTTTTTTTGAATCCTATAATTAAGGAGTGTTCGTTATGATGCCTTTATATTTTCCGGAAGATAAAACAGAATATATTATTCCAGGGATTGTGTGCGTTCTATTTATTATCGGTGCTATTGCCACGTGGCGCATGTTTATTCGTATATCAAAAAGAGAAGCAGAGCGATTACAGAAAGTTGAAGAAAAACTATTAGCTGAAAAGAAACAGTAACGCATTTTTGTATGTTTCCCTCTATGCTCGGACAATCTAAGGGCAGAATATATTTTGGAGGGAATGGAATGAAGAAACGGCTTTTTTTCAGTTGTTGTTTATTATTTCTGATGGCAGGTTGTGACCAAGGAAAGCCGAAAGAAATTGAAGTGAAATTACATAATGCTTCAGGAGATGAAGTAGGGACTGCGAAAGTAGTTCAGCAAACAAGTGGAGTGAAAATTACGATTAAAGGGGAAGGTTTCACGCCAGGACCACACGGACTACATGTACATGAAATCGGAGAGTGTAAGGCACCTCGTTTTGAATCATCCGGGAATCATTTTAATCCTGATGATAAAAAACATGGTCTTCTTAATCCGAAGGGTGCAGAAAACGGTGATTTACCGAACGTAATTGCAGACGGTTCTGGAAAGATCAAGGCAGAAATCGACGCGCCGCACATAACGCTTGAAGAAGGAAAAACAACGATTCATAGAAAAGATGGAGCGTCTATTATTATTACAGAAAACGCTGATGATGGTATGACACAACCGACAGGTAAATCAGGTGATCGAATTGCTTGTGGTGTCATTGTAAAAAAAGCATCGGATATGAAGAAAAAGTAAAAGCTACCGTGCATGGTAGCTTTTTTTGTGAAACGTAATTGAAAAGATATGGATAAAGGAGGTTGTCCTAAAATGATTTATGACAGCCTCTTTTCTTATTATGAAAACGTATGACGCAGTCTGTTCAAAATTTCTTCTAAAACAGATCGTGGACAGCCGATGTTAATTCGAATATGTTCTTCCCCACCTAACCCGTATTTCTCACCAGGTTCAACGATGATTTTTCCTTTTTCCTCAAGTAATGCAGTACGCTCGTTTTGAGAAAGCTTTAGACGAGAACAATCAATCCATAATAAAAAGCTACCTTCTGGCTTCGTTACGGAAAGAGCAGGTATGTGAGTTTTGATATATTCATAAGCAAATTGAGCATTATCTTCTATATATAATCGAATTTCGTTTAGCCAATCATTACATTCTGTATAGGCACTTTGCATCGCTGTGTAGGCGAAGATATTTAACCCGTGGAAGCCTTGTCT
Source organism: Bacillus sp. AFS012607 (assembly GCF_002558005.1). Taxonomy (NCBI): domain Bacteria; kingdom Bacillati; phylum Bacillota; class Bacilli; order Caryophanales; family Bacillaceae; genus Bacillus; species Bacillus sp. AFS012607. The sequence goes on along the minus strand of NZ_NTVM01000014.1, from coordinate 10,241 downwards.
ATATTGGATAGCTGTAAAGGCGTGACGGAGTTTTTCGTTTGGAATGATAATAATCGACGCTTGTAATCCAGCGATATTAAATGTTTTACTTGGAGCCATACAAGTGATAGTGCGTTCTGCTAATTCTTCAGATAAGGAAGCGAACGGTGTATGTGTATGGTCTGCATAAATGATATCGGAATGAATTTCATCCGCGACAACGATTACGTTATATTTAGTACATAACGATCCGAGCTGCACAAGTTCCTCTTTCGTCCAAACGCGTCCGATTGGATTATGAGGGCTACAAAGAAGCATGAGTTTGACGCCTTGCTGAAACTGCTTTTCTAAATGCTCGAAGTCTATCACATATGTATCATTTTGTTTCTGTAATGGACTCACGCATAACTGCCTATTATTTGTTGTGACCATTTCGAAAAATGGAGGATAAATAGGTGGTTGTACGAGAACGGATTCGTTTTCTTTTGTAAAAGCCTGTATGCTCGTACTAAGAGCTGGAACGATCCCTGCACTAAAGACGATCCATTCTTTTTGAATGTCCCAGTCGTATTGTTGTTTTGTCCAGTTACAAATAATATCCCCAATATTTTCAGGGGGAAGCGTGTAGCCAAAAATCGGATGTTCAATCCGTTGTTTTAAGGCAGTTTGAATTGGTTTTGGTACTTCAAAATCCATATCAGCAATCCAAGCATGGATAAGTTCTTCGTTTTTATATGTATCCCATTTTATACTATGCGTTCCACGTCGATTGATTGCTTTATGAAATAGTTGCATAAGTTTGCCCCCTTCTTCTGTAAAACCAATAAGTTACGAAAGTTCTCTCTCTTCTTATAGAATAGCTGATGTGATAGGATAAAGAAAAGTATTAAAAAGTGAAAAGGCGGGAAGCGAATGGGTACATATGAAAAGATGATAGAGGTTGTGAAGAATTGGGATCCGTTTCAAATGGGACCGGAGTTTTATGAAACAGAAGCGAGCGATGTTGTGAACGTCATAAGTGTGTTTGATGATCCAAAATACATCGCAAAGAAGATTCAACATATATACTTTATGTCTTTTGAGGAAGTACCTGCGCTTGAAAAATGTGAGAAGTTAGCTGTGGAATTACTTGTAATAAAAGAAGGCGGAAGTTGTTCATTATAGGCTGTCGGAATTTCCGACAGCCTTTTTTATATTATCCCGCTATTTGCTTGGTAGTAAGACCCCACCTCAAAATTCAGCGGAAGCAAAGAAGTTAGGTGGGGACTGATTAAAGTTTCACTTTATTGCGCAGAAAAAGCGATAATTTCTTCATAAACATGTTTAGGCTTTTCTTCAGGTAGTAAATGTCCTGTATTTTCGTAAGAAATAAATTTTGAATTCGGTAAATCTTTGTGTAGACGATGACCTACATGTACAGGGACGACGCGGTCTTTTTCACCCCAAATGAGCAAGATAGGTGTTTCGATTTTTTGTAATTCAGTTGAAGATAAGTCACCTTCACGGTCTCGTATCATGCGAGTTAAAGCGGGAAATATACGGTCGTCATAAAAAGGAGCGGAGTAACCTTTTTTCATTTCATCGTCAATTAATGAGTGATCATGAACGACATTCATTAAGTTATGAACAATACCGCGTCTAATAATCCAGTTCTTTACGTATAAATGAAAGAACGGTAAATAAGAAGAGTATAGTAAAGGTAAGGTTGCGCGTGCTAAATAGCTAGAGCTGCATAGTAAAATCGTTTTTGAAATGAGTTCAGGACGTATACGGTTTACATAGAGAGAAATTTGCCCACCCATAGAGTGCCCAACTAATACAATGTTTGAGAGAGATAAATGTTCAATTAAATCAATAATAATCGTTGCTAAATTGTGATAAGAATACTTAAACAGATGAGACTTATCACTTTTTCCGAACGGTGGTAAATCAAGAGCAATCACTGTTCCTGCTTTCGATAGTAAGGGAATGAGACGACGGTAACTAAATGAGGAAGATAAAAAGCCGTGAACGAGTACGAAAGTAGGACGTTCTGTTTTGTTATCGTGTTCATACAATTCGTAATGAATAGTAGTGCCGCGAGTGGAAAAAGTGAAATAAGGACAAGTATATTCGTGATTCATTTTTTGTCACTCCATTGATTTTTGTTCATATCATCTCCAAGGAAGAAGAAAATATGTTAACAAAAAAAGGCAAGATGACGATGTCATCTTGCCTTTCGTTTATTCAGTATTACCCGCGAACAATATTAGGCGGTGTTTTTCCTTGTAATCCTGCAACTAAATTTTCAGCGGCGGTCATAGCCATTTGCTGCCTAGTTTTTAATGTTGCAGATCCGATGTGTGGTAAAGTCACAACATTTTGTAATGATAAGAGTGGATTATCTTTTTGAATCGGCTCTTGTGTAAATGTATCGATACCTGCTGCAAAGATTTTCTTTTCTGTTAAAGCATGGATTAACGCTTCTTCATCTACTGTTTTCCCGCGAGAAGCATTAATGAAGATTGCTGTTTCTTTCATTAATGAAAATTCCTTTTCTCCGATAAGGTGATATGTTTCATCTGTTAATGGAGTAAGAAGAACAATAAAGTCAGACTGCTCCAGTAGCGTCTGTAAATCACAATATGTAGCATCGAATTTTTGTTCAGCTTCTTCTTTACGACGGCGGTTATAGTAAAGAACATTCATATCAAATCCGAATTTTGCTCGTTTTGCAACGGCTTCTCCAATTCGGCCCATACCGATAATACCAATTGTGCTATGGTGTACATCTAGTCCGAAGTGTTCTTTTCCAATTTCAGCGTTCCATTCACCATTTTTCACATAAGAATCGAGTTCGCAAACACGGCGCCCAGCAGATAACATAAGGGCGAAAACGAGATCAGCTACTGTATCATCTAATACGTATGGTGTATTCGTTCCGATAACATTTCGGTTTTTCATCGCTTGTAAATCAAAATTATCGTAACCGACAGAAATGTTGCTCACTACTTTTAAGTTAGGAGCCACTGTCAGTAATTCTTCATTAATAGCAGATCCGAAATTTAATAACCCATCTTTATCTTGTATTTTTTCTAATAGAACATCACGGGGTACTTTCTCATTTTGATCCCATTTTTCATAATCACAGTGTTCTGATAAATAGTTTTCTACAAATGTTGGAACTGGTTCAGCAATATAAACTTTTGGTTTCACGATTCCATCCCCTTTCGCTTTATCACGCATTTTTCCACTGATTAAAGTTTCACTTTACCCCGCATTAACGGACAGTAAGTCTCCCACCTCAAAAAGCAGCTCAAGCAAAGAGGTTAGGTGGGAGAGCAACTGTCCGTAAAAGCCCGATTGGTGTGGGCTGATAATCAGTGGGGTGAAGCATTTCGCTGATTAAAGTTTCACTTTATTTTGACATAATTCAATAGAAAAATCTTCTTTTCAAACTGGAAAGGGTATTTGTATAATTTAAACACAAACGAAAAGGAAGGATGATTTATATGGTGACAGAAAAAGAATTAGAATTATTAGCTTGTCTTGAAAAGAGTAGTCGATTATCTGTAGATACATTAGCGAAGCTGTTAAATATAGAGGTAGAAGAAGTAAAGAAGATGGTTGCGAGGTTAGAAAATGAAAAGATTATTGTGGATTATGTAACACATATTGATTGGACGAAGGTGAAAGAACATACAGGTTTAACGGCAATGATCGATGTGAAAGTTACGCCAAAGCATGGCGTTGGGTTTGATGCGGTTGCTGAACAAATTTATCGTTATTCAGAAGTGAAATCTGTTTATTTAATGTCAGGGACATATGATCTTTCTATTACATTAGAAGGGAAAACGATGGGAGAAGTAGCGATGTTTGTTTCTGAGAAATTAGCAACAATTGAATCTGTTGTTTCTACAACTACTCATTTCATTTTGAAGAAGTATAAACATGAGGGCGTTATTTATGAAAAAGACGATGATGATAAGCGAATTGTGGTGACACCATGAAGCAATTTGAACTATCTAGATCAGCAGAATCTTTAAAACCATCTGGTATTCGAAAATTTTTTGATTTAGCAGCAAATATGAAAGGTGTTATTTCCCTCGGGGTAGGAGAGCCGGATTTTGTTACACCTTGGAATGTAAGGCAAGCATGTATTCGTTCTTTGGAACAAGGGTATACGTCATATACAGCAAATGCAGGATTATTGGAGCTCCGTCAAGAAATAGCAAAGTATCTAAAAAAACAATTTGCAGTATCTTATGATCCAAGTGATGAAATCATTGTTACAGTTGGAGCGAGCCAGGCGTTAGATGTAGCGATGCGCGCCATTATAAATCCTGATGATGAAGTGCTCATTATTGAACCGAGCTTCGTTTCTTATGCACCACTTGTGACATTAGCTGGAGGAGTTCCGGTTCCTGTGGCGACTACGTTAGAAAACGAGTTTAAAGTACAACCAGAACAAATTGAAGCAGCTATTACAGCGAAAACAAAGGCAATTTTGCTTTGTTCACCAAATAACCCGACAGGTGCAATGCTAAATAAATCCGAGCTTGAAGAAATAGCAGTGATTGTTGAGAAGTACAATCTAATCGTATTATCTGATGAAATTTATGCAGAACTTGTATACGACGAAGTATATACAAGTTTCGCGAGTATTAAAAATATGCGTGAGCATACGATTTTAATTTCAGGATTTTCAAAAGGATTTGCGATGACAGGATGGCGCCTCGGTATGATTGCAGCTCCTGTTCAATTTTCAGAATTAATGCTCAAAATCCATCAGTATTCAATGATGTGTGCACCGACGATGTCTCAGTTTGCAGCACTTGAGGCGTTACGCGCAGGGAACGATGAAGTAATTCGAATGAGAGATAGCTATAAGAAGCGTCGTAACTTCATGACGACATCTTTCAATGAAATGGGCTTAACGTGTCATGTGCCGGGCGGAGCATTTTATGTTTTTCCTGCTATATCTTCAACCGGATTATCTTCAGCGGAATTTGCAGAACAGTTATTGTTGGAAGAGAAAGTGGCCGTTGTCCCTGGTAGCGTATTTGGCGAAAGTGGTGAAGGATTTATTCGTTGTTCATATGCAACGTCGCTTGAACAACTTATGGAAGCGATGAAGAGAATGGAACGGTTTGTAGAAAATAAAAAAAGGACAAAACGTAATACGTTTTGTCCATAAAAGGGGGGGAATACTAGAAAGCCATGTGTTAGTAGTCTATCCCAATATTGGAGAATTATACTTCTTTAAGGGAAATTTTTCATGAATTTTGAATGAGTTCTGTCATAGTGGTATAATTTACTAATATAAGGTATACGCATTCTAGATAACGTTATCTAGAACGCGTACTAACCAATCGGATATTTAAAATAAATATATCTGCTTTGCTCTTTATAATTGTAGAGAGAATGGTAAACGTATGGGAGTGTTTCATATGTCAGAACAATATACAACAGGAGTGGTTGTAACAGGGAAAGTGACTGGAATTCAAGATTACGGTGCATTTGTAGCGTTAGATGCAGAAACACAAGGACTTGTGCATATATCTGAAATTACAAATGGATATGTAAAGGATATTCATGACTTTTTAAAAGTCGGCGATACAGTAGAAGTAAAGGTACTTTCAATTGATGAAGAGCACAGAAAAATGAGTTTATCGTTAAAAGCGGCGAAAAGAAAACAAGGAAGGATTCTTATACCGAACCCATCTGAAAACGGATTTAATACGCTGCGAGAAAAGTTGGCAGAATGGATTGAAGAGTCCGAGTTAACAAAGTAAAAGAGGAACGCATATGAGCGTTCCTCTTTTACTTTATCTTATGATATATATTTGCAAATATGATTGCATGCAATCATATTCGTATGTCGGAGGTGAAAGGACATACTGACTATCGAATTTCGTTTGTTTCTGGGTGTGTACCAAGATTTTCAGATGGTTTAAACAGTAAACCAAGATTGATAAGCCCAGATATACCAACGATGCCGTAAATAATACGTGCAAGAGCTGAATTTTGTCCACCGAAAATGGCTGCTACTAAGTCAAACTGGAAAAATCCGATTAGTCCCCAGTTCACAGCGCCAATTACAGTAAAGACTAATGCGATACGTTGCAAAGTACTCATGAAAAAGCCCCCCTTAATTGTGAAGCATGAGCAAGCGATGAGTTAATTAACTCTTTTATAGAATGGGGTAGTTATGTTGTTTTTATACATAAAAAATGTTCGAAAGATGATGTATATACATCTATACCGAAAAATACGAATTTTTATGCAAAAAATGAACTTTTTCTAAAAAATATATATTGGTTACGTTTACAATGGTTGAATCGCTTGATTTACAACTTCAGTTTCGCTAAAGTGAATACAGAAATACATATCCATAATTGGAGGGAAAAAGATGAGTACACATGTAACGTTCGACTATTCTAAAGCGTTATCCTTCATCGGTGAACATGAAATCACTTATTTACGTGATGCAGTGAAAGTAACACATCACGCAATCCACGAAAAAACTGGAGCTGGGAACGATTTCCTTGGGTGGGTAGACCTTCCGCTTCAATATGACAAAGAAGAATTCGCTCGCATTCAAAAATGCGCAGAAAAAATTAAAAATGACTCTGACATTTTACTTGTTGTAGGTATTGGTGGTTCTTACTTAGGGGCACGCGCAGCAATCGAAATGTTAAACCATTCTTTCTACAACACGCTTTCTAAAGAACAACGTAAAACTCCACAAGTGCTATTTGTTGGACAAAACATTAGCTCCACTTACATGAAAGATTTAATGGACGTATTAGAAGGTAAAGACTTCTCTATTAACGTTATTTCCAAATCAGGTACAACAACAGAGCCAGCACTAGCATTCCGTATCTTCCGTAAGTTATTAGAAGAAAAGTATGGAAAAGAAGAAGCTCGCAAACGTATTTATGCAACTACAGATAAAGCACGTGGTGCATTAAAAACATTAGCTGATAACGAAGGTTACGAAACATTTGTTATTCCAGATGATGTTGGAGGACGTTTCTCTGTATTAACGCCAGTTGGTTTATTACCAATCGCAGTAAGTGGCTTAAATATTGAAGAGATGATGAAAGGTGCAGCTGCTGGTCATGATGACTTCGGAACGTCAGAACTAGAAGAAAACCCAGCTTACCAATATGCAGTAGTTCGTAACGCTTTATACAATAAAGGAAAAACAATTGAAATGCTTGTTAACTATGAGCCAGCACTTCAATACTTCGCTGAGTGGTGGAAACAGTTATTTGGTGAAAGTGAAGGAAAAGATCAAAAAGGTATTTTCCCATCTTCAGCAAACTTCTCAACTGACTTACACTCATTAGGTCAATACGTTCAAGAAGGTCGTCGTGACTTATTTGAAACAGTTCTTAAAGTAGGTAAATCTACACATGAACTAACAATCGAATCAGAAGAAAACGATTTAGACGGATTAAATTACCTTGCTGGTGAAACTGTAGACTTTGTAAACACAAAAGCATACGAAGGTACATTACTTGCACATAGCGACGGGGGAGTACCAAACTTAATCGTCAATATTCCTGAATTAAATGAGTACACATTCGGTTACCTTGTATACTTCTTCGAAAAAGCATGTGCGATGAGCGGCTACTTACTAGGGGTAAATCCATTTGACCAACCTGGCGTAGAAGCATACAAGAAGAACATGTTTGCTTTACTTGGTAAACCAGGATTTGAAGAATTAAAAGCAGAATTAGAAGAGCGTTTAAAATAATAAAAAGCGACCGGAATCCGGTCGCTTTTTATTATTTTATCGAAAAGTCCATCAGTATATTCAAGCTAGAGTGGGTATGCTAAAGGAAAAGTCTTGGAGGGATGGACTTGATTCCAATTCAATCAAATTTAGAAGGACGTACATATGCGCTATTTAAGTTAGAAGAGATTATGAAACCACTTGGATATAGCATTGGTGGTAATTGGGATTATGATAAAGGATGCTTCGATTACAAAATCGATGAAGAAGATGGGTATCAATTTTTACGAGTGCCGTTTACAGCAGTAGATGGTGAACTGGATGTACCTGGTGTAGTAGTCCGTCTTGAAACGCCGTATATTCTTTCGCACGTATATCAAGACGAACTAGATGATAATGTGAATACTTTAACCGCTGGAACGAGTGGGATGGATCAATTTGCTGAACCGAAAGATCCAGATGGAGATGTAAAAAGAAAATATATCAATATTGGGAAAGTGCTCATGCAAGAACTAGAGCGTCATTTTATTAATGGTGAATAACAATGAGTATGTCGCTTTCGATAAGAATGAAGGTATGGACTGGATTAATCATATATTGATCATCACGCTTTATACCTAGTAAGAGAATGTTTTGTTTTAGAAGGGTATAGCTACAATTTGCAAAGGTTTGTCCGGTGCAGGACGGAGAAAGCTCCATCAGTTGTAATTTGTTATCAGAGATTTCATCGTAAAGTGAGAATAGTACACCTGAAATAGAAGGGAATAAAAGAGAAGCGGTAAATACATAACTCGTTAATTTATTTCCTTCTATAATTTCTGACGCGCCCGCTCTCGTTGCATTTTGAATTTGTTCAGTAGTAAGTAGTTCGGCGATGCAGTGAATGTTTGGATTGAGTCCTTTCGCAGTTAAAATATTTAAAATGGACTGTGTATCTGCTAAGCTTTCGTTCTTTTCTTTATCCGCTGTTATTAATATGGTGTGTGCCGTTGCAATATTAGCCTTTAATAAAGTTTGATCGTGATGCGGACAACCTTTTATAAATTCTAAATGATGAAAGGGTTTTGGGAGTAAAGAAAGTGTTTCATCAATTAAAACGATATCAAGGTTTGGTTGTAGTACATGCATTTGCTTTACAACATGTTTTGCACGCTCATTCCAGCCAACGATAATCATATGACCGTTAGAGGTAGCGGCTTCTTCACCTTTAACTTTCATGTATTGTTTACTAATCATCTCAGTAGCGAATAGAACCATATAATAAGAACAAAAGCCAGTTCCTAATAAAATAATACTTATACCTATTAGTTTTCCTATCGTTGTATGGGGAGCAAAGTCGCCATATCCAACTGTAAAAATGGTAACAATTGACCACCAAATTCCGTCAAACCATGTAGTGAAATGAGAGGGTTCTAATCTATGTATAAGAAAACCAGAAAAAGCAGTGAGTACAATAATAAAACAAATTAAACGAAAAATAATGGAATCACGAAATGTATCTACTAAATTCGGACGGGATTTCAATAGTAAATTCCTCCTTGTTTTACAGGACTACATTCATTGTTACCATTATAGAAAAAAGAAAAACTCTCTAATTAAAGAGAGTTTATTTTATGCTACATACTTTCCACTTCAGTTTGTTGGACACTTTCAAGATGCTGGAGAGTATAGTAAACATCAGCGGTATGTCTTTTTTGATCAATGGACAGTTTAAGATGTAAATAGTGAGAACCGTTTTCTAACGTTTTAAGCTTCATATTTTTAACGTTTATATCCATTTCTTTTATCTCCTCGATTACAACCGGGATATTGTCCATATTTCGCACAACAAGTTTCACTGCAATATCACGTTGACGAAATGATCTAGGACCTACAAACTTCATTGTCAATGGTATAAGTTCGACACTAATCATAAGAAAACACATTCCGAAAATTGCCTCGATATAGAAACCAGCTCCAACGGCAATACCAATACCAGAAGCACCCCAAATCATAGCGGCAGTCGTGAGTCCTGCAATGCTATCGTTGCCTCTTCTTAAAATTACGCCAGCACCTAAAAAACCAATTCCTGATACAATTTGAGCGGCAAGTCGAAGTGGATCCATATTCATATGATCGGTATGTGGTAAGTTATAAGCTGCTTTAATAGAAACAATCGTTAGGAGGCAACTAATAATAGAAATAACTAAACACGTTTTTAAACCAAGTGGTTTCCGTTTTAATTCGCGTTCTAAACCAATGGCAAATCCTAAAATAGCCGAGAGACCTAGTTTGATTAATAAATCGGTATAGTCCATATATATTCCTCCTTGTATGATATGGTATATGAATAAAACTCTTATTATAGAAAGAAACGTTTTTTGATAGAGTAACTTTATATAAAATATATGTAGGAATTAATCATACATGAAAGAGATATTTCGTTTAAGTATATGATATTAAAAAAGAAATGTGGGCAGTTTTTAAAAAAGTTTATAAAAGGTGTTGCATTTCATTTTTCACCATGATATATTAATAACCGTCGCTGATGCGGAAACGC